>NZ_JAWONS010000066.1:0-343 GCF_033342255.1 Clostridium boliviensis | reverse complement strand
GGGAGAAGTCATTCGTTTCCGGGGCGGACATTGCCGAGCTGAGCCGCCGAACCCTCCGGGACGGATTGGATGCGGTTCTGCAGGGGTTTTACGACGAAATCGAGCAATATGACAAGCCGACCATCGCCGCCGTCAACGGCTATGCCCTGGGGGGCGGCTGCGAACTGGCGATGGCCTGCGATCTGCGGATCGCCCAGGAAAATGCCAAATTCGGCCTGCCTGAGCTCAATTTGTCCATCATCCCCGGTGCCGGAGGAACCCAGCGGTTGGCCCGTTTGGTGGGGAAAGGGAGGGCGATGGACATGATCCTGACGGGTGCCGTGATCGACGCCCGGGAGGCGGA
>NZ_JAWONS010000064.1:0-37041 GCF_033342255.1 Clostridium boliviensis | reverse complement strand
ACCATGAAGTGAAGGTTGATTCAAATAAATAAAAATCAGATAAACAATCTCTTCTGTACCTTCAAATTCCCCGCAGTTTATTTCTGTAAGCTGGTCATCCAACACAATCGGTCTGCCCTTGACGGACGAGAAATACCATTATAGCCGGTCTCCTTTATTTGTAATATGACTATATTACCTCCTATTATGTCTTTTTCTACTATTTCTGCTCAGTGCCTGGTTCTATAACTTCATAAAATTGAAGAAATGGGGCATGTGCAGGAAAAAGATTTTACTATGCCCTGCAAGCTGAGTAACAGCGGGGCAATAATAAAGAGCCGACTGCTGGTATGCCCTAAATGGAGATTGAAAAGGTAGGAAAATCGGAGAAACGGGGCATATGCAGGAAAAAGATCTTACTTATGTCCCGCAAGCTTATAGCGGCTGGACATAGACAAAGTGCCGGCTGCTGATATGCTTCAAAGAGGGCTGCTATTCCAATTCTCAATTATCAATATTAGAAAAAGAATACACAGAAGAGATAGCTTAAATTCAGGTTTACAAATTGCTGTCATTTCTCTTTTTACTTAGTAAATACATCAAGGAGTTTTCTCATGTATGAGTTGCCTCAGGTGATTTGGAATATGCCAGCAGGTACGTATGATTGTTCTTCCTGCGAGATTGATTTGTATAAGAACAACATTTTTATGTTTCCATTTCAGCCTGAATATTCTTTATCTAAATTAGAAGACAATTGGTTATCAATCTTCAATAATCAGGAAAGGAGAGGTGAAAGGTAGGCGGTATTTCACCGGCAAGAAACCGGCGGATGAATAAATTGTTAAATAAAAAAGGAGGTTATTTTAAGATGAGTAAAAAAGTTATTACCAAAAGCACAGACAAATATCAAGACAGGTTTATGGAACTTTGGGGAGACATTAAGGATCCGAAAAATGGGTATTTCAGTAATAAGGGTATTCCATATCATTCAATTGAGACTTTGATTGTAGAAGCTCCGGACTATGGACACGTAACGACAAGTGAAACTCTCAGCTATTATATGTGGCTGGAGGCAATGTATGGAAAATTTACAGGAGATTTCAGCGGATTTAAAAAAGCCTGGGACACAGCAGAAACCTACATGATTCCAACGGAAAAAGACCAGCCCGAATCCAGCATGAGTAAATATTCAGCAAGCAAGCCTGCTACTTATGCCCCGGAATGGGAATTGCCAGACTTATATCCTGCCCAGCTGAATTCTGGTGCAGCTGTTGGAACTGACCCGATCAACAGTGAACTGGCTGCTACATACGGCAGCAATACCATGTATGGAATGCATTGGTTATTAGATGCAGATAACTGGTACGGTTTTGGAAGCAGAGGGGACGGTGTGTCAACGCCATCCTATATCAATACGTTTCAGAGAGGAGAGCAGGAGTCTACCTGGGAGACTATACCTCAGCCATGCTGGGAAACAATGAAATACGGCGGCAAGAATGGATATCTTGATCTATTCACCGGAGACAGCAGCTATTCAAAGCAGTTTAAATACACCGATGCACCCGATGCAGACGCCCGTGCAATTCAAGCTACTTACTGGGCGAATAAATGGGCTGATGAATATGGCGTTGACCTTGAAACCTATAATTCCAAAGCCAGTAAAATGGGTGATTATTTAAGATATGCCATGTTTGATAAATACTTCCGTAAAATTGGTACCCCGTCAGCTGCTGGTACCGGATATGATGCAGCTCATTACCTCATGTCCTGGTATTATGCATGGGGCGGCGGAGTAGGTTCCGGCTGGGCATGGAAGATTGGAGACAGTCATAACCACTTTGGATATCAGAATCCCATGACAGCATGGATTTTATCGGAAGATGAAGATTTTAAACCTCTATCCAAAAAGGGAGCCAGCGACTGGAAGTTAAGTCTTAACAGACAGCTGGAATTTTATCAGTGGCTGCAGACTTCTGAGGGCGCGATTGCTGGCGGAGCTAGTAACTCTCATAAAGGCCGTTATGAAGAATGGCCGGCAGGTACATCAACATTTTACGGAATGGGATATGTAGAAAATCCAGTATATGCAGATCCTGGAAGTAATACCTGGTTTGGTTTTCAGGCATGGTCCATGCAGCGTGTAGCTGAATATTATTACAAAACTAAGGATGACAGAGCAAAAGCTATTTTGGATAAATGGGTAGGCTGGATTAAATCAGTGGTACAGCTGAATGAAGACGGAACCTTTGCGATTCCAAACGGTCTTGACTGGTCCGGACAGCCTGATACCTGGACAGGTACTTATACAGGCAATAAGAACCTGCATGTAATTGTAACCAGCTACAGCACAGACCTTGGTGTTACAGGTTCTCTTGCAAATACCTTATTGTATTACAGCAAGGCATCTGGTGATGATGAAGCAAGAGTACTGGCAAAGGAATTATTGGATCGTATGTGGAATCTGTACAGAGATGATAAGGGCCTTGCAACGCCAGAATCAAGAACAGATTACAATCGGTTCTTCGACCAGGAAATCTACGTACCAGCAGGCTGGACGGGGAAAATGCCAAATGGCGATGTGATTAAATCCGGTGTTAAATTTTTAGACATTCGTTCTAAATATAAAGATGATCCGGATTATGAGAAAGTTCTTACTGCTTATAACAATGATACCGATCCGGTATTTTACTACCACCGTTTCTGGGCACAGTGCGATATCGCCATTGCAAATGGTGTATATTCCCTGTTGTTTGGAGAAGGGGGTGAACCAGTAACCAACTCTGCGATCAGCCCTGTAGCTGCAGCATTTGATAAGAATATTGCCAAGCAAACAGATATAACAGTAGAGCTTACCTTAAATGGTAATACGTTTACCGGTATTAAGGACGGAAGTACTTATTTAACGGAAGATACAGACTATACCTTATCAGACAGTACGGTCATTTTGTCTAAAAAGTATTTAGCAAGTCAGGATGTCGGTAAGTTAAAACTTGTTTTTGATTTCAATAAGGGAGTAGATCCGGTGCTGACAGTAACGATCACTGATTCCACACCAAGCGGTTCTGTTAAACCTGCGGCAGCTACCTTTGATAAGAACCCTGCAAAACAGGCAGATATTACAGCTGTTTTAACTCTGGCAGGACATACACTAAAAGGTATTAAGATGGGTAGCAGAGAGTTGATGGAAGGCGTGGATTATACCATATCCGAAAGTTCCGTTACTTTCCTGAAAACTAAGCTGGCTGGTCTTGCTACAGGAACCTACAATGTAGTATTTGATTTAAGTGCAGGAACAGACCCTGTAATGGTTCTGACGGTAGTAGATACTTCCATCGCAAAAGGAAGCATTAAGATACAGATGTTTAATGGAACCACATCAGCACAGAGCGTTTCTCTCAGTCCGAAATTCAAAATTTACAATAACGGCACAACCAGTGTAAAACTTTCTGATGTTAAAATCAGATATTATTACACCATAAATGGAGAAATGGATCAGAACTTCTGGAGTGACTGGTCATCAGTTGGCAGCAGCAATATTACCGGGACCTTTGTTAAATTGTCTGCTCCAAAGACGGATGCCGACTACTGTCTGGAAATTGGATTTACATCTGGAGCCGGAAGTCTGGCAACAGGAGAGTATGCTGAGATGCAGATAAGAGTAACTAAAGTTAACTGGACGAATTATACTCAGACAGATGATTATTCCTTTGAGGGCTCAGCAACGAGCTACGTGGATTGGCCAAAGGTTACAGGATATATATCTAATAGCCTGAAATGGGGTATTGAACCTTAAGTTTATCATAACAGATGAAAGCATATAATGAAGAAAGGGGCGGGTGTAAAATAACTGATTATCAGTCATTTACACCTGCCCCCTTTCTTACAGGAGTGGGTTTAAAAATTTAAAATGTGAGAACCGTACAGGACTAAAATTATAATTTACACACTGGTCTGACATATTTCCAGAACCGCTCCGGATTGTGATAAAAGTAAAGAATTCTGCCGGGAGAAGTATCAAAGCAGTATCCGGTATCTGACTGATTGATTCATCAATTTCATCAACAATCAGCTGAATTTGCTTGTGCCATTCGTACATTTATTTGTTCACCTCGTTTCAATCACGGTTTAGCATCTTTACCAGTATAATCATCTTTCACTATGCCATATAAATAGTAGTCACAGTAAGTATTTACCATTTTACCGTCACGGATCTTTCCTTCACGTTTAAATCCTGCGTTTTCAAGTGTTTTACAGGAGGCATAATTTAGGATATGGACATCAGACCACAGCCGTTGCAGCTCTGTTTTTTCAAAGCAGAATGTGACAACCCGGGATAATGCTTCTGACATAATACCCTTGCCTTGATAGGCTGGAGAAAGACGAAAAGCAACTTTTGCCATTCGGTCATTATCAATCAGATACACCCACAATTCTCCAATGACCTTATTATCTGCTTTGAAAACAATCCCCCAATGAAAACTTTTCGTCGGTTTATCCTTCTTCTGGAAGAGAAGTTCCGGGTTTAGATCGCTTTTTCCGGGACGTTTTCCCCAATACTGGTATAGGCAGCTCTCGCCTGACCATTCTTTTAAATCGGCTATATCAGAAGGCATAAGTTTTCGCAGTATAAGCCTTTCGGAATGAAGTACTGGCTTATCATCGATATAATCTTTTAAGCTCATAAGCCCTCCTAAAAAGTGAATACTTCATCCCATGCAAAAAAGGCAGATTCTTCGGTACTTTTCGGCCAATGGCTGCACCATGCAGGAACACCAGGAGTTTCCACTCTGTCAAAACTTGGTGTATAGGGTTTCATGTCAAGCACCGGAGTATTATCGTTAGCGTCGATAAAAGCAATCTGAATCACCCCCTTTTCATAATCGATGTGGATCACATCTACTGTGGTCAATGCTATGGGATTCGGACGCAGCGGTGATCTTGTGGCAAAAACGCCTATTACATCAGGAGCGCCTTTGTAGGGCTGCGCTGTCTGCAGCGTGGAGCGGGATTGATCATCATCAAAATCGCTGAACCACCAGAAGATATTGATGTTGCTGAATCCTTCCAATGCTTGCAGAGCTGGAATATAGTGTTTGCTTACCTCAATAAACGTGCCGTCTTCGTTGTTACGAACCTTTCCAATCGGTTTTACTGTAAAATTACTCATGCCTTTTTCCTCCATTTTCTTGATTTCAAACGGAGCATAACCCCTAACACCATGTGAGAGTCAAGAGGGCTATTCTAATGGTATCTGAATCTCTATCAGATATTTTTCAGGATTGCTTTCATTCCACGGCCCGCGGTGTACGATTTGTCTGGTTGGGACGGACATTTTATATTGACTGTTTTCTTGCAACCATTGTGCAAAGGCACGGTAGGCGCCAGCGATATTTGAAAAGGCTCCGTATACCATTGTGCAAGCCATCATTGGTACTGGCTCAACGTTTCGAAACGTGAAGCCATCAATGCTTTTTCCCGGTTTTTTTACAGGTGCGCATAACTCAACGTCTACATCTATTTCCCTGTATTCGGAATCATGATAAATTGAAAAAGTATTTTTTGATAATTGTATTTGATGTTCGGCTGCAAAAACGGATAAATCCTGCCATAAACCGCCCTCTGCGTAATAGTCAGGTATCGTGCGGCGTAAGGAAAGAACCGGGTAACCTGGAATCGATTTAATTGAAATGTTATAATGCATCTCGCTTTTTTTGTTTAACAGTTCGTTTTTTGCAAACTCAATTTTATTCCATTTCTCCTGTTCAGTCAGGATTGCCTGTTCCACCTCCAGCTGTTTCCTGTCAAGCTGCGACACAAGAGAATCGTCGTCCTTGATACGAAGAGATGCAGCAATTTCTGAAACAGTAAAACCGCTGTCACGAAGATAGATGATTTTGTTTAAAACGGGTATTTGCTCTACAGAATACATACGATATCCCGTCCATGGGTCGATTTCGGCGGGTTTCAGGAGCCCTGCCTCATCATAATATCGGAGCATACGAATTGTTATTTGCGTCAGCTTTGAAAATTCGCCTATCTGAAACATCAATTGATCCCCCTTTTGGATTTCCACCTTTATTATAAGCATAGTTTAACGATACTTCAATTTTTTTGGAGTTGTTTATTTAATAAAAATCTGTTATTATAGTCGACATCTCAGTAAAAGAAAAGGAGGACTAACTGCTATATGAAATTTCCAGATGGATTCCTATGGGGAGGAGCAGTGGCTGCGAACCAGTGTGAAGGAGCATATAACGAAGATGGAAAGGGGTTAAGTACTCAGGATGTGACCCCTCGTGGAATTAAAGGACCGGTAACAAAAGAACCAACTTCAGATAATATGAAGCTGGTAGGAATTGACTTTTACCATCGGTATAAAGAAGATATTAAACTTTTTGCGGAAATGGGTTTTAAAGTGTTCCGTACCTCAATTGCCTGGAGCCGGATATTCCCCAATGGGGATGAGAAAGAACCCAATGAAAAGGGACTTCAGTTTTACGATGATTTATTTGATGAATTACTGAAATATGGGATTGAACCTCTGGTAACGATTTCTCATTATGAGACACCTTTAAATTTGTCCGTTCAGTACGATGGCTGGATAAACCGGGATATGATCAGCTTTTATGAACGATATGTCAGAACTATTTTTAAGCGTTTCGGTGGAAAGGTGAAATACTGGCTGACCTTTAACGAGATAAACTCTGTGCTTCATGAACCGTTTTTAAGCGGAGGAATTTATACGGATAAGAGCAGATTAAAGAAACGGGATCTTTATCAGGCCATTCACCATGAGCTGGTGGCCAGTGCACTGGCTACGAAAATCGGCCATGAGATGATGCCCGGCTGCAAAATCGGCTGTATGATTTTAAGCATGCCAATCTATGCCCTGACCTCTAATCCGGATGATGTAATTGCAGCCATGAAATCAGATCATATGAATACATTTTTTGGTGATATGCATGTCAGAGGCCAGTATCCAGGTTATATGAAACGGTATTTCAGGGAAAATAATATTCAGATCCAGATGGAAGATGGCGATGAAGAGCTGTTAAGGGATCATACTGTGGATTTCGTATCATTCAGCTACTACATGAGTATTTGTGAAGCCGCTGATCGTTCCGTGGCACAGGCAGGTGAAGGAAATCTCATGGGCGGTGTGACAAATCCTTATCTAAAGCAAAGTGAATGGGGCTGGGCGATCGATCCCCAGGGACTTCGCTATGTGCTTAATCAGTTTTATGACCGGTGGCAGAAACCTCTGTTTATTGTGGAAAACGGATTGGGTGCGATTGATGAGCTTGTAACACAGCCAGATGGAACAAAGACAGTACTTGATGATTACCGAATTAATTATTTAAGAGATCATTTAATTCAGGTAGGGGAAGCCATAGAAGACGGAGTCCCGGTTATGGGATATACCAGCTGGGGCTGCATTGATTTAGTCAGTGCTTCTACAGCGGAATTAAAGAAACGATATGGTTTTATCTATGTTGACCGGAATGATGACGGAACTGGTACATTAAAAAGATATAAGAAAAAATCCTTTGACTGGTACAAAAACGTGATCGAATCCAATGGGGAAAACTTATAAAAGTTCAAAAATAGTAGTTGATTTTTTTGACACTCCTGTGATAAGCTTTAAATAATTCACAGGAGTGTTACTATTAAATTAGGCAAGTCTGCATCTGTTTTTGGTGTATACTTGTTTTTTTGTTATAAAAAGGTTCAGTTTTAAGAAAGGGGTATATATGAAATTATCAGTGAGCCAGGAATTGTGGGTGAATGAAACTCTGGAAAAAGTTAAATCAAAAATGTTGTTTGTAGCAGAACGCAATCAGAACAAGATACCATATACGGTGGAAAACGGAGTTTTCAATGATTACACCGATGAGAAGATTTACTGGTGGACCAATGGTTTCTGGGCTGGAATCATGTGGCAGATGTATCATGTTACAGGAGTTAATCTGTATAAAGACATTGCAGTAAAAACAGAGCAGAAGATGGATAAGAATTTTATGATGCCGGAAAAACTGGATCACGATAATGGATTTAAATGGCTGCCCTCAGCAGTGGCCAATTACCGTATGACAGGAAGCCAGGAGTCTCGAAGCAGAGGTCTTTTGGCAGCAGAATTACTTGCGGGGCGCTACAATCCTGCCGGACATTTCCTTCGTGCATGGAACGAATGGGGAGGGGAAAAACACCTTGGCTGGGCAATAATTGACTGCATGATGAATCTGCCGCTGTTGTACTGGGCATGGGAGGAGACCGGAGATCCCAGATACCGGCACATAGCGGTTAACCATGCTGATATGGCACAGACCTGTTTTGTAAGACCGGATGGATCAGTCAATCATATTGTTGAATTTAACCCGGAAACCGGGGAAATGATAAAATCACATGGAGGTCAGGGATACGAAGACGGATCCTCCTGGACAAGAGGCCAGTCCTGGGGAATTTATGGCTTTGTGCTAAGCTATATGCATACGAAGAACGAATCCTATCTGAATACGGCTAAGATTATTGCAAATTATTTTATTGCAAATATTCCGGTAAGCAATCTGATACCAGTGGATTTCATGCAGCCGGAAACTTGCAGCTGGGAAGATTCCACTGCTGCAGCTTGTGCAGCCTGCGGTATGATTGAACTCTCCAGATATGTAAAAGAAGCAGAGAAGCATATTTATCTGAATGCAGCTATCCGTCTGCTAAAAACACTTTATGAAAAGCGCTGCAGCTTTAGCCCGGACATAGACAACCTTTTGGAGAACTGTTCTGCAGCGTATCACGATTCGAGACACAATTTTCCTATGATTTATGCCGATTATTATTTTATAGAGGCAATGCTTAAATTAGCCGACAGAGAATTATTTATCTGGTAAAAGAAAGGTGGGGAAATAGATGGAGAAAACAGATGTAAGATCATACTGGCTAAATTCAATGCTAAAAATCTCTCTTCCGGTACTTGAGAATCTGGCCAATGACACTTTAAAGGAGCGCTTGCCAAACACAAATCCAAAGTGTCATAAGAATGCATTGCTCCTCACAAAAACTATACTCCGGAGAGAATATGTCTGCAGATAAAGCCATAAAAATATAAAAAATTAATAGTAGCCAATGAATAAATATCGTAAAAATGTACAAAATGTACTGAATAATATTGGTTAAAATACCGATTGCCTTTGGAGCATTCTTATGATAGACTTTACGTAGTTTACAGGAGTGTTACTATTAAATTAGGCAAGTCTGCATCTGTTTTATTTGGTGCATGCTTGTTTTTTTGTTTCTGAATATATCTGTAACATTATATTAATTTACACATTGAGATCGAGGAAACTTTTATGAAAATGGTTATTAAGCAGATATTAAATACAAATGCTGTGATATCAAACGATGAAAATGGGCAGGATGTTCTGCTGCTTGGAAGCGGACTTGGATTCAAAAGCCGCATCGGTGATGCCATCGGTCAGGAGCGGGTTGAGAAACAATTTATCCTGAAAGATAAAAATCATAAAAGTCAGTTCCGGGAAATATTAGACACAGTGCCCCAGGAATATATTATGGTTTCAGAAGATGTAATTGATTATGCAGTTCAGGTTTTTGATATGACTCTCAATGAAACCATTCACATTTCCCTAGTCGATCATATTTACCATGCTGTGGAAAATTATCAGCAGGGGTTTGTTGTCCCCAATTCGATTCTTCATGATATTATTCGGTTTTATCCGGATGAATATAAGGTTGGACAAAAGATGCTGGACTTGCTGGAGTCTAAATTCGGGTACCGCCTGTCCAATGATGAGGCTGGATTTGTGGCCATGCATTTTGTAACAGCACGGCATAATCAGATAAGCGGAAATGCTAAAAAAATGATTGTTATGGTAAGTGAACTGAATGATCTGATTATGTCAGAACTGAATTTTCAGGCTAAGGAAGATTCACTTCCCTATTATCGATATATGACCCATTTGAAATTTTTTGCGCAGCGGGTCATGAAAAAGTATTATTATAAAGAACATGGCGGGGCACGGATGCTGGAAGAATTACTTCGAAACTACCCGGATGAATACCGCTGCAGCCAGAAGGTATGCAAATACATTGAAGATAAATATCATTACAAAGCAGGACACGATGAATTGGTATATCTTGCAGTTCATTTATCACAATTAAAGAATAGTTAACTTTTCGGCAGTGTTATGATTTAGTTCAGCAAAGCCTGGTTATACTCTCAACTTATAGAGTATAACCAGGCTTTTTTGATAAAAAAATTTTTAGGGAGGTATTAAAAATGGCGGATTATTCAAAATTAGCCAAAGATATTGTTGAACATGTTGGTGGGGAAGAAAATATTAATTCCTTAACTCATTGTATCACACGTCTTCGTTTTAAATTGAAAGACGAAAGCAAGGCAGATACGGAAATACTGAAAAATATGCAGGGCGTTATTAAGGTAATGCAGGCAGCCGGTCAGTATCAGGTTGTAATTGGTAGTGATGTTGAAGATGTTTATGACCAGATTTTACTTCAGACTTCAATTGGGGACAAAAATCAGAGTGTATCCCCAGAGACAGACAATTCTGCTTCCGGCAACCAAAAAAGCAGTGTTTTAGAAAAAATGACGGATCTTATTTCTGGTATATTTATGCCGTTTATGGGAGCATTTGTCGGCGCAGGACTTTTAAAAGGATTTTTGGTATTATTCACGACTCTGTCCCTGCTTGATAAAACTTCTACCACTTATACGATACTTTATGCTGCATCAGACGGAATCTTCTATTTCCTGCCTGTATTTCTGGCATATTGTGCAGCACAGAAATTTGGCGCAAAAGCATTTATCTCTATGGCTATTGCCTGTGCCATGTGTTATCCTTCCATGACGGCTCTTTTCGGCGATAAGGAAGCCGTTGTTACATTTTTCTCAATTCCTGTAAAACTGATTAGCTATCCAAGTTCTGTACTGCCCATACTTATAACTGTTTATGCGCAGTCAAAATTGGAAAAAGTGCTGACGAAAGTAATTCCTAAGCTTCTGCAGAGTATTGTAATTCCACTGGTGGATTTTGCAATTGTTTTCCCTCTCGCTTTGATTGTGATCGGACCGGTTACAGATATCGTGAGCAGAGGAATTGCCGGAGGTATTCAGGCAGTATTTGCTTTTTCTCCAGCAATAGCAGGATTTGCTATGGGCGCGTTATGGCCGCTGTTTATCGTATTTGGTTTACACTGGGGATTTTTGCCTATTATTTTGAACAACTATTCCGTATTAGGATACGATTATATCTCACCGACCACATTTGGTGCCAACTTTGGTATTGCTGCAGCATGTCTGGCAGTATTTCTGAAAACAAGAAATAAAGATATGAAGTTAGTATCCGGTTCCGCTTTCATCTCAGCCCTGATTGGTGGTGTAACTGAACCAGGTATCTACGGTGTTTTAATGAAAAACCGTAAAATATTTATTGGCATGGCTGTAATTAACGGACTCAGTGGTATTATTGCGGCTGTTGCAGGCTGTATCCGTACCGCTCAGGTTCCAGTCAACCTTTTAACGATTCCGGCCCTTTTTGCTATGGCAGGTCCAGCTATCGTTATTTCAATTACGTTCTCTTTTGTCGTAGTATTTCTGGTTACTTATTTCTTTACGTATAAAAACGATGTACAATAGAAGATGTACTAAATGACAATATATAAAATAACAGGAGAGTGAAAGATGCTGAATTTTTCAGAATTGTATCCATGCAGCAACCAGGCAAGAATGGCGCACACGCTGGATGGTATGTGGAAATTCCGGTTTGATCCGGAGGAAAAAGGACTGCAGGAGGGCTGGCAGCATAAGCTGCCAGACCCCATCTCCATGCCGGTTCCCGCCAGTTTTTCAGATTTCTTTACAACAAAAGAGGAGAGGGATTTCTGCGGAGACTTCTGGTATGAGACGGAAGTATTTGTGCCGCGGGAATGGGAGAAACAGGAGTTGGAAATCCGTTTTGGAAGTATTACCCACCGTGCCTGGGTTTATTGCAATGGAAATCTGGCAGCAACACATGAGGGCGGTTTTTTGCCTGTAGCTGCCACAGTGACGGATCTTGTAAGATTTGGCGAGGTAAATACATTTATCGTAAAGGCCAATAACGAATTAAATGAAGAAAGTCTTCCATGTGGGGCGACCGTGGTGCTCAGTGATGGAAGGAAACTGGCCAAGCCTTATTTTGATTTTTTCAATTACTCCGGTATTCAGAGAAGCGTATGGCTTGTCTCAAAACCGAAGGAATCCATTGTGGATTTCAGTGTGGATTATGAATTAAACGGAGAAGATGCAGTTGTTCATTATCAGATTGCGACAAATGGAGATCATCAGGTTTCCTTTGAACTATTTGATGAGGATAAGCAGCTGGCGGCTAAAAGTACGGGCAATCAGGGCAGTGTAACTGTTTCCAAAGCCCATCTGTGGAACGTAGGCAAAGCATATCTTTATCAGGCAGTCATGCGAATCTGGGATGGAGAAACGCTGATTGACGAATATTCTTCTAAAATCGGTATCCGTACTGTAAAAACAGAAGGAAAAGAAATTCAGATTAACGGAAAAGCTGTTTATCTGAAAGGATTTGGTAAACATGAAGATTTTGAAGTGATTGGAAGAGGTTTCAACTGGGGGGTATTAAAGAGAGACTTTGAATGCATGAAATGGATTGGTGCCAATTGTTTTCGTACCAGTCATTACCCATATGCTGAAGAGTGGTATCAGTTTGCAGATGAAGAAGGCTTTTTGATTATTGATGAGGTTCCTGCTGTAGGTATGATGAGATCTACCAGAAACTTTGCAGATGCAGGAACAGGTAAGTTTACAAGATTCTTTGAAACACCTACCGTACCTAATTTGTTAAAGGCCCATCTTCAGGCAGTGGAAGAGATGATTGTAAGGGATAAAAACCATCCCAGTGTAATTGCCTGGAGTCTGTTTAATGAACCGGAAACGACCAGCGACCAGTCGAAAGAGTATTTTACCAGGATTTTTGATGCTGCAAGAGTTTTGGATCCCCAGAAACGTCCGTTGACCGGAGCGTTTGAGAAAAATAGCCAGCCGGAAATCTGTCAGTGTTATCAGCTTTGTGATTTTATCTGTTTAAACCGGTATTACGGGTGGTATATTAAAGGAGGACCAGAGCTTGTTGATGCAAGGGAAGCCTTCTTAATTGAGATGAATAAGTGGAAAGATAAGAATTTGAATATTCCGTTTGTATTCACTGAGTTTGGTACGGATACCATGGCTGCAGAACATAAACTTCCAAGTATTATGTGGAGCCAGGAGTATCAGGACGAATATCTGGATATGAATTTTGAAATATTTGATCAGTTTGATTTTATACAAGGTGAATTGGTTTGGAATTTTGCTGATTTCCAGACAACAGAGGGAATCATGCGTGTAAATGGTAATAAAAAAGGAATTTTCAACCGGGTAAGGCAGCCCAAAAGCGCTGCTTTTCTATTAAAGAAACGTTGGGAATCTTTGGACTAAGTATGTAAAGGACTGAATAGAATGGGAATATTAGATAATTTATTTGGTAATAAAGAGAAAAAAGAATTAGATGCTCCTGCAGTTAAGAGTATAACCTGTGAGCCAAAAACAGTTTACAGCCCTTTAAAAGGAACTGTAATTCCGCTTTCCAAGGTAAGCGATCCTGTGTTTGCAGAAGAAGTTATGGGGCCAGGTGTGGGTATAGAACCGGAAGATGGAAAACTTTATGCTCCAGTTGATGGAGAAATCGTATCTGTATTTCCTACCGGACATGCAATTGGTATGAAAACCGAAGATGGAATGGAGATTTTACTTCATATCGGGATCGATACAGTGCAGTTGGAAGGTGAAGGTTTTCATGCTGTAGTAAAGCAGGAGGATCATGTGAAGGCAGGGGAGCTGCTGGTAGAATTCGACTGTGCTAAGATTAAAGAGAAAGGCTATCAGACAACCACTATGGTGCTGATACCCAATGCAGCCGTATTAGGCACTATGAGCGAGCCTCATATGGGTACGGTAAAACCTCTGGAACCGCTGTTTAATTTTCAGTAATCATTTCAGGGGAGTAATAACAGATATAGATAATACATTTTAATCGTGGGCAGTTGCCCACGATTTTTTTGCATATTATTCTATCTTTCTTATAGCAGACCTGCAGTTTAGATCCATGAAACAGTGGCTGGAAGGAGCTGCGTTCACTACTTGTCTGATTTCTGCATAATGTATAGTGTACTCTAATTAAGAAAGGAGTGGGATTTATGTGTTGTTGTAATCGCTGCTGTTATAGATATTATTATAGAAATGATCGTGATGAAAATCGCGAATGGTGCGAAAGACGATTTAGAGAAGCTTACCGGAATGGCTACAGAGACTGCAGAGCAAACCGCCGTCGTGTAGTGGTATCAGATGATGATTTTAACAATAACCTTAATGATAACTTTAGCGATAACTTTAGAGACAATTTAAATGATAATTTTAACGATAACTTAAACGATAACTTTAACGATAATTTAAGCGATAACTTCAGTAATAATTTTAGCAATAACATTATCATTGTGGTTGTTGACAGTTTTAATAATAATACAGTTTAAGATTTAATAAAAGGCAGGCAACCGTTTTTTAACGGTCCTGCCTTTCCTGCAAAGTATTTAATAGATCTGATGACCGCCTTCTAAAGCTTCATTCAGCTGTTTGTCAGTGCATCTTCTTGCTGCCCCGGCATCCCGTTCTTTGATACATTTGTATAAACAAAGTACACTGTCGTAAAGAGCTTCTTTCCCGTATCGGAGACAAAAACGTTTCCAAAGCTGAGTTACAACAGGTTTAAAGGATATGTAGATTAAAGGTATAATACTGTTTCCGCTTATAACAGATAGCTTATGATGAAATGAAAAGGTGGCAAGAACTGTATCATCAATAGTTTTTGCAGCAGCAACCTCTTCTAACAATCCTTCCAGACCAAGAATTTCTTCGTTTGCTGCATTCTTAATGATCGAATCAGTTGCCAGATGCTCCAATGCCCGGCGTACTTCAATAATTGAGTAAATATCTGACTGCCCAAGCGTATCTCCGTGATATTCCATAATTGCATTTAATGTATTGATGTTTCCGTTTTTCCCGTAATTAGCTACAAATACTCCCTGTCTTGGAAGAACCTCCAGAAAACCCTGTTTTTCAAGTTCAGCAAACCCGCTGTTAACCACTGCCCGGCTGACCTGCATCTGCTTTGCTATCTCCCTCTCGGAAGGTAATTTGCCTCCAACCGGGATTTTACCGGATAAAATCATGTCACGGATCTGACGGATAAACATTTCTTTTAAGCTTAATGAGCTTAGTTTCTGAAATTCCATGTTTCCCCCTTTACTCTGGTTTTGGTCATACCAGAGATTGATACTATTCTATCATATAATCTTACCAAAATTCAACAAATAATTATGTGATAATGACAATTATTTTTTGCATTATTGCCAGTGCACAGAGAATATTTTATAATATTGATTAAGAAGTGTAGGAAAAGAAAGGAGCACAGCACATGAAAGATTTTAAAGTTCTTGAGATAAAAACAAGTGTCTTTGCTGACAACAACATACAGGCGGGAAAGCTTCGTGAAGAATTAAAGGAAAAGAAGGTATTTCTTCTTAATCTGATGTCCAGTCCTGGTTCTGGTAAGACCACTACTTTGGTCCGTACGATTCATGCTTTAAAGGATGAACTGAGGATCGGCGTTATGGAAGCGGATATTGATTCTGATGTGGATGCACAGACAATCAGACAGACAGGTGCAAAAGCAATCCAGCTTCATACAGGCGGTATGTGTCATCTGGATGCGGAAATGACCCGTCAGGGTTTGGAAGGGCTTGACCCGGCAGGACTTGACCTGGTAATTCTGGAGAATGTAGGTAACCTGGTCTGCCCGGCAGAATTTGATACCGGTGCTGTAAAAAATGCTATGATTCTCTCCGTACCGGAAGGCGATGATAAGCCTTTAAAATATCCGCTGATGTTTTCAATCTGTGATGTGGTACTAATTAACAAAATGGACGTATTGCCGTATTTTAACTTTGATCTGGAAAAATGTAAAGCGAATATCCGTCTGCGTAATCCAAACGCGGTTATTATACCCATCAGCGCACTGAAAGAAGAAGGCATAGAAGAATGGACCGACTGGCTGGGAAATGCAGTAAAATCCTGGTGTGAATAACAACAGCGCGTAACACGCGCGGGAAAGGGAATTATGAGTGAATTAAGACCTAAAATAGTAAAGCTGGCAAAAATGGTAGGCGGTATTGCAGGAGTAATGAATAAAATTGATGAAAATTCTCCCGAATACTACTCACTGGACTGTGTTGTAACAGATGATATGGCGGATATTGCCATGATTATCGGACTGCGCAAACCCCGTACCTTGGAATATGTGGCAAAACGCTCTGGAAAGAGTAAGAAAGAGACAAAGGAACTTTTAGAGCAGCTGGCATATACCGGGGTGGTTAAAGTATGGAAGGATAAGGAAGACCATAAAGAACGGTTTTTTGTGAACATATTTGCACCCGGCATGCTGGAAATGATGGTGAACAACCGGGAACAGCTGAATGCACATCCGGAAATCGGAAAAGCCTTTGAAGAATATACCAGGCTGCGACTTGCACCTATGGCTGCCAAATTCCCCCAGGGTATGGCAATGATGCGTGTTATTCCGGTAGAAGAGGCCATAAAGGATATTCCTGGAACAAAGCCCTGGGAACGTCTTTCCTACTATCTGGATAAGTATGATACATTCTCAGTATCTGACTGCTCCTGCCGCCAGTCACGCCGTGTTATTGACGAAGGCTGCGGTCATCTGGAACATGAAATCTGTATCCAGATGGGAGAAGGTGCTGAATATTATATAAAAACAGGCAGAGGCCGCCAGATCACACGGGAAGAGGCGAAGGAACTGATTAAATTTGCAGAGAATAACGGCCTGATGCATGAAATGCCCCATACCGACGGACTTGGCGAATCGGCGGCTATCTGTAACTGCTGCGGCTGTTCCTGCTTTTCCCTGCGCCTCGCGACTCTGTTTAATACTCCGGATTCCATACGTTCCAACTATACTGCAAGAGTTAACAAGGATAACTGTGTGGCCTGCGGTCAGTGTGTGGAAAACTGTCCAGTAAATGCGTTAAAGCTGGGACAAAAGCTCTGTTCTAAAACACCTGTTACCATAAAGGCAGAACCTACCGCCCGCGACCATGTCTGGAAAGAAAGTAACTGGAATGTGGATTACCGCGAGAACCGGAAAGATGTATCAGAAGAAGGCACATCACCATGTAAAACAGCCTGTCCTGCCCATATTTCCGTACAGGGATACATAAAGCTTGCGGCTTCCGGCCGTTACCGTGAAGCATTGGAACTGATTAAGAAAGAAAATCCATTCCCTGCTGTCTGTGGGCGGATCTGTCCCCACGCCTGTGAAAGTGAATGTACCCGTGGAGATATTGATGATCCGGTTTCTATTGATGAAATCAAAAAATTTATTGCGGATAAAGAACTGGATGAATCTGTCCGCTTCACCCCGCCTATGCGGTATCACCTTGGAAATAAAATCGCTGTGATAGGTTCTGGTCCGTCCGGTCTTTCCTGTGCCTATTATCTGGCAATAGACGGTTATCAGGTAACTGTATTTGAAAAAGAAGAGAAGCTGGGCGGTATGCTCACCCTTGGAATTCCCTCCTTCCGCCTGGAAAAAGAGGTTCTCAATGCAGAAATTGATGTTCTGCGGGAGATGGGGGTTACGTTTAAAACCGGAATTGAAGTTGGAAAGGATATCACCCTTAACAAGCTCCGTGAGGAAGGATATGAAGCTTTTTATCTGGCTATCGGAGCACAGGGCGGCAGAAGTCTTGGCATAGAGGGGGAAGAAGCAAAAGGAGTGATCTCAGGCGTTGATTTCCTTCGTAATGTGAACCTTGATCGAAAGGCAGAGCTTTCCGGTAATGTAGTTGTAATCGGTGGTGGAAATGTAGCAATTGATGTTGCCCGTACGGCTGCAAGACAGGGGGAAGCTGCGATTGATCTTTACTGTCTGGAGAGTCTTCGTGAGATGCCGGCTCTACCGGAAGAGATTGCAGAGGCTGAGGAAGATAACGTTTCCTTTCATAATGGCTGGGGTCCCAAACGTATTCTGACGGAAGACGGAAAGGTGACCGGTGTGGAATTTAAACGCTGCACCAGCGTATTTGATGCAGAGCATCGATTTAAACCTATGTATGATGAAAATGATACGATCATAGTGAAAGCCGATTTTGTATTGCTTTCCATTGGTCAGTCCATAGAATGGGGCGGACTTCTTACAGAAAGCAGGGTGGAACTTGAACGCAGCGGTACTGCCAAAGCTGACAGTCTGACCTTACAGACTAAAGAGCCGGATGTATTTGTGGGCGGCGACTGTTTTACCGGTCCTAAATTTGCAATCCATGCCATTGCATCCGGAAAAGAAGGCGCAATTTCCATTCATCGTTATGTGCAGCCAGGACAGTCTCTTGTATACGGCCGTGACCGCCGTGAATACCATGCTTTTGATAAGAACAATATTGCCATCGGCATACAGGATTTTGATACCACTCCCCGCCAGAGGCCAGGCCATTCTCCTGAGAAAAAAGGTACCTTTAGGGATGAACGAATGACATTTACGGAAGAGCAGCTAAAGAAAGAGACGGAGCGCTGTCTTGGATGCGGTACGGTAGAAATCGACAGTTATAAGTGCATTGGATGCGGTTTGTGTACCACCAAATGTAAATTTGATGCAATCAGTCTGGAACGCACCTATGACACCGTTCCCAATACCTATGAGAAGCTTCCTGTCAAAATTGCCGCCAATGCAATTGTACGTACCGGAAAAATTGCTGCCACCACTCTCAAGGAAAGTGTCGTCAAAAAAAGCTGAAGAGAAGAGGAGAGGTAACAATGCATGAGCTTGGTGTACTAAACTCCATGGTTCACACCATTGAGCGTATCGTAAAAGAGCAGAATGTGACAGAGGTCAGCAAACTTGTAATTGAGGTTGGTGAGCTTTCCGGAATGGTTCCCAGATATCTGGAGCAAAGCTGGCCGGCTGCTTCCTATAAGACCTTTATGGAAAAAACCCAGCTGGAGCTTATCGTTATTCCGGGAATTGTTAAATGTAAAGAATGCGGCAGGGTATTTAATGCCGTCTATAGTGATTTATGCTGTCCCGAATGCGGCAGCAGGGCTATGGAAATTTTAGAGGGTGATGACATGATAATTAAAGAAATCGTGTGCTGCTAAGAACTGACTTACCATTAAATGAAATTCATGAGTAAAAAAACAGACATTTTCTATTATGAGAATTTACCTGACATGGTAATACATTTAGAAAATGTCTGTTTTTTTATTTAGATTATGTCCATTCCTGAAAGCTGTAATAGCCTTTTTGCTGTATTTGCATTTCTGATTGTGACACTATTATATGCAGACTTACCCACAATCTTTGACCATCTGTTTTAGAAAATGTTTTTATGGGTGCCGACCAGAATATTACCTGTCCGTAATAACTCACCTGTTCATATTCCTCTTTGGGGATTCCCACCTTATCGATGATCTCTTCTGCAGTGGCGATTAAAATCATAAGCAAATAAGATTGATAAAAATATCATAGCATATATAAATAAAATTACCATGATAAAATAGTTACCAAATCGTTTTATACTCTTACTTGACTAATCATTCTAAAAAAGATATACTTAGGATAAATTTAGAACGATTGTTCTAAAATTTGCAAAATTAAAAATTACATAAGGAGCATAATAAAATGGGTCTGATAACTGTAAATGAAGAAAGCTGTATTAAATGCGGGCTATGTGCAGAAGAATGTCCGAAAGCAATTATAAAACTGGAGCCATCTGGTCCTGTAGAAGTGAATGGTGAAGGGTGCATTGCCTGTGGTCATTGTGTCGCTATTTGTCCGAAGGAAGCCCTGGACAATGTGAAATCACCGCTTGCAGAGCAAACAAAGATAGGAGATATGCCAAAACTAACCCCACAGGAAGCAAAGCATTTCATCCGGACCCGTCGTTCAATTCGTTCCTACAAGGATCAACCGGTAGAAAGAGAAAAGCTGCTGCAGCTGGTTGAGGTTGCCAATTTAGCGCCGACTGCCAGTAATACACAAGGGATCTCTTACTTGATTATTGACAATAAGAAAAAGATTGAAGCGGTAGTAGAGGAATATGTGAACTGGGTTGAAAATCATGAAATCTATGGTAAATTTCTGAATGGAATAACAAAGGGATACAGAGAGAATAAAGTGGATACAATTTTAAGAGGTGCGCCCAGTATCATTCTGGCATTGGCGGATAAAAATTTTTCCCATGGCAGAGAAAATTCCATTTTCTCATTGACTTATCTTGAATTATTTGCACCGTCTCTTGATCTGGGGTCCTGTTGGGCCGGATTATTAGAAATTTGTGCACGCAGTGAAGGTTCACCCATGCTTAAGCTCTTAAATATACCGGAGGATAAGCAGATAACAGGATGCGTTATGGTAGGATATCCTAAGTATAGCTACAAACGCTTTACAGAAAGACAGCCGTTATCTGTCTCATTTTATAATGAATAGATAAGCAGCAGGAGGTTAATAAATGGGTCGGAATAAGGAGTTTGAAGAAGAAACTGTTCTCCGGAAAGCGATGGAGTTGTTTTGGAAACAGGGATATGAAAAAACTTCTATGAGCGATTTGGTAGAGTACATGGGAATCCATAGGAAAAGTCTGTATGATACTTTTGGGGATAAGCATACGCTGTATCTGAAAACCATAGATTACTATACTGTAAGTATCTCGGAGAGATTAAAGACTGTTATCTTACAGGCAGATACTGCAAGTAAGGGAATAAAAGATATTTTTGCTTTTATGATTAATGGCACAAATGAGAGACCATGGGGGTGCTTTCTGGTAAATGCTGCAACTGAGCTGGCTCTTTGGGATAAAGAGGTGGAAGAGAAGATAGAAGCAGTATTTACTCAAACAGAGAAACTTATGGGGGAACAGGTCAGAAAAGGACAGGAGTCAGGTGAATTCAAGCGGGATTTAAACGCGGAGGTATTGGGAGAAATTCTGCACTGTACATTGCTAGGGATACGTGTATATGCAAGAACTTCAATGAACAAGGAAAAATTAAATCGTTTAGCTGATAATTTCTTACAATTATTAAAAATATAAGATGAAAAAATGCTCCCTTCTGGGCAGTCAGGTGAAATAAATACCTGATACTTTAGAAGGGAGCATTTTAATGTTATTATTGATACATAATTGGAAAAAAAGTCGGATTTCTCATAACTCCATATGATATACTGATATTGTCTTAAGACGAAAGGACGTAACCTATGAATTATTATGAATGTATGCAAGAATCCATTAATTATATTGAAAATAAAATATATGAAGAAATTGATTTAAATGAAGCTGCGGATCGTGCATTTATGTCATTATCCAATTATTACAGGCTGTTTTTCGCCATTGTCGGTTGTAATGTAAAAGAGTACATCCGTTTAAGGCGGATTCATCTGGCGGCACAGGAGCTGTTATCCAATGACTGCAGTATACTGGATACAGCTGTCAAATATGGCTTTACCAGTGCGGATTCCTTCTCGCGTGCATTCAAAAAAGCAACAGGATTACTACCAAGTATTTTCAGAAAGCAAGACAGACAATATATGTTTGAGAGGGTTGATATAATGGAAAAATATTTTGAAATTCAGGACCTGGAACTGTCAGAAAAATATCCCGATATAAAAGTACTGAAAGAAACCGCTCCCTTTTATGGAGCTGCGTTTCGGGCAGAGAGTAAAACGCCGGAAAATGATGCTTTCATTGGTCTGAAAGCGTGGTTTGATAAAAATGAAATTGGAAACATTATGCCGGATTACCGCGTGTATGGTTATGATATTCCAAACTCGGCAAAAGATGATGGTACATATGGATATGAAGTAGTAGTAACGATACCCGATGATTTTCAAGTCAGGGGAGAGGGGGTAGTAAAAAAGCATTTTGAAGGAGGTCTGTACGCTGTGACAGAAACAACAGTCGGTGAGATCGTAAAGGCATGGCAGAGATTTATATCCTGGCTGGATATCAGCCGGTATGAGATGGGAGCGCATCAGTGCCTGGAAGAACATGAGGTAGAAAGTGGTTTTCTTAACCGGAATTTTGAGGAACCGGAAAATATCAGGATCAATCTCTATATGCCTGTAGTGAAAAGAAACCAGACTGAATATGGTAAAGTGATAGTAGACCCTGTTCGTGTGGCATATTATCGGGAATACGGAAGCGATAGCGAACAGACGGCCCATAATGTCTGGAAAGTAATGCTTAACTGGGCAGAGAAGAATAAACTTGATTGCAGTAAATGCAAAATATATATGTACAATCATGGATTTGCAAAAGTAAAAGATTTCTGGTTTGAAATCATGATCACACTTGATTTTGCATTTCAGGATAATCTGATTAAGGAAAAGATATTTAAAGGCGGAAAATATCTGACGTATGATACAAGTCTCAGTCAACTGGTATCTAGCTGGATGAAAGTAAATCAGTATGTATCTGCCAATAAGATAGCAAGTGGAAATCATCAATGGGTGGAAGTATGGAAGTTAAACAATTGGAGATTTCCTGAAAAGGGGATAATGATAATGTATCCTCTTGTATAGATTGGGTATCTGATTCCGACTATAACAATCGCGATTAATCGGGTGTATGTAAAGCGGTCCTGTTATACTTATCTCAGAAAGGAGGCAGGATGGACTATTTAAAAGAAATGAATCATGCTCTTGACTATATTGAAAGCAATTTGGATGGAGAAATTGATTACTCCACGGTGGCAAAGCTGGCTTGTTGCTCAATGAGCTGTTTTCAACGAATGTTTTCGTATATTGCTGACATACACTTGTCAGAATATATACGGCGGAGACGAATGACATTAGCTGCGTTTGAATTGCTAAACAGCGATGTTAAAGTCATTGACCTTGCTGTTAAATATGGCTATGAATCCCCGGATTCTTTTTCCCGGGCATTTCAAAATGTTCATGGAGTTATTCCCTCTGCTGCACGCAAAGCTGGGAAGTCTTTAAAAGCTTATCCTCGTATCTCCTTTCATATTTCGTTGAAAGGAGATACTGAGATGAATTACAGGATTAAGAAAAAGGAAGCATTTAAAATTGTGGGTATGAAAAAGCATTTTCATGCACCGGAGGATGATCCGGGGGCTGTGGACAAATTCTGGAGGGAAGTGTTTGAAAATGGGACCTATGAAGAGTTACTTGCTTTATCTGATGGTGATCCGAAAGGAGTTCATGGTTTCATTGATGTGATAAATGAGGAGGATGTAGATTATACCATTGCATGTGTTACTGAGAAAGAGCCACCAGAGGGCATGGACTGCTTTATAATCAGGGAATCGACCTGGGCTGTTTTTGAGATTGAGGGTCCGGTGAATCGTGCTGTGGAAGATGCCTGGAAACGGATTTTTAGTGAGTGGCTGCCAACCTCTGGATACCAGTACGCTGAGACGGTGGATATTGAGTGCTTTCCAAATCAGGGGAACAGAGGTGCAGACGATTTCAGGTTTGAGATATGGATTCCGGTTAAAAAAGAGTAAATTCATATATATAACGGTTGCCGCCAAATAGACCAACAGGTTCTGGCGGCAACCGTTTTGTCATCAGCTTATATACCATTCATCTCTTAGGATACCATAACTAACAGAATCATAATATGTATGATCAACAATTCTTGCTTTTCTGTATACAGCTTCTTTTTTAAATCCCAATTTTTCTGCCAATCCCATCATCCTTAAATTTCCAGACCAGGTTGACAGACCAAGTCTGATAAGTTTTGGGTTTTCAGCAAAAATTTCATCGATCCACATTTTCAGGCATGTATATCCGATACCGTTTCCCCAATAATTTTCATTAAATATTACAATTCCAACTTCCATCCACAGGGTTTCTTCCGATTTCCAATACCAATTAACCGAACCGATTATTTCGTCAGTATCTTTATTAGCTATTATCTTTTTGTTTTCCAGGACATTTATTTCCCCTTTTAATAATCGTTCTTTAAGATCTTCAACATACCTTTTTAATTCCTCTTCATTCTTTTTCCCATAATATGGCCCGTTAAATTTATGGAATTCACGAGATGGATGATTCCAATACAAGTAATCATCTAAATCCTTAATCTTTAATTCTCTTAAAACTATATTCATTTGTTCCATCATGAAATCCTCCATATATTTAAAAAATTTATATAGGAGAAGCAGCCTGGATTACCGGCTGCCGCCCCCGCCTCCACCTGAAAAACCGCCTCCTCCAACAGAACCAGCAAAGCCTCCGGTACCATCTATATTTGCCTTTGGCGCGGCAGCACTGGAGATATGGTTGGTCATAGTCATTAAATATATCATACTGTAAGGGGTGCAACCGTACATGCCTGAGAAGGAGTTAAAATGTTCCGGATCAAGGGTTTTCATGCTTTTCAGTACTTCCTCGCCGATATGAAACAGGGTTGCAAATACAAGATAATCTCCCCATAGCGATCTTTCAGAAGCTTTGTCTGTACTTTGGCTGCGCATATCAAGGAGGTATTTCTGAAATCCAAGCATTCTGACAGCCTGTTCAAAACCGGAAGTAGTGAAACGGATGGTACCTTTCGTGTCGGCTGCTGCTGCATTTGATTGAATTAATTCATTATTTCCCTCTGTTTTCACGTTTTCTGTCCATGCAGTGAGTTTCTCTGTTATTTTTTTCGATTGCTTTTCCAGATCGGAGGTCCTGAGAATGTGTTTTTCATCTGCATAGCCGTATAAGAGTGAGTACAGTGAATATTCCGTTCCGGACCCCGCTGGTTTGTCCGGACCAAATACGATTGCCTCCTCTTTTTCCGCTTTTTTATCTGCTTGTTTATGATCGCGCATTTCCATGCGGATATATCCAGCCTCCTGCCAGCGGATAAGATATGCACCCATAAGGTTTTCATAGGAAACCCCTTTACGCAGCAGTATCATCGTGGAATATGCAGCGGGAATGCTTCCTCCAAAAGGGACCGACCAGTTTATGGCGATTTTTTTCTTTCCCGGAAGCCGCACAGTTGTTCCGTCTGCCAGTTTGTAGCGGGCATAAAAAAAGGTAATAAGAAGAATGATAAGAAGAATGAACGCCGCTAAAACAACAAGAATAATAGTTATGACCGTTTGCTGGTTAGTGTTAACAGCAGAATTCTGTAATTCTTCAAAGGACATGCCGGCTGCAGAAGCCGAGGGGAACATGCTTCGGTCAAAGCGGCAGAGCACATTTACATATTCACTGTTTTTCAAGGCATCGGTGGATACCGCAGTCAGACTGCCATCATTTTTAATCGCCGTCTCACCGGTAAAACCATATGCCCAGATGCGGGCATTGTCAGCGGTCAGCTGCGTATCTGCCAACCGGATCTTGACAGAAGCGGACCCTGGAGCACTGGAAAGCTCTGATAAAAACTGATGGTAAAATCCAGCGTAGTCACCGTAATCTTTTACCAATCCATCAAGTGTATATTGTATGGTATATTGATGATCTCCATAATTTCCAATACCCCAGCAGAGTTCATATCCGCGGGAGGTCTTTAATATGCCGCAGGTACCGGACTTTTCGTCTCTGGAACGTTTGGTATCCCAGTTGTCCAGTGTCTTATATTGCTTACCGGACTCATCAGTTACATGAAGAGAATGAACGCCCATTCCTTTCATGTTATACAGCGCCTTGTAATATTCTGTGCCACTGGATACACCACTTACATCCCAGATTTCCGTTATAACTGCAGAACCATTATTCTGAAGCATGACATCAACGTTAATAGATGGTATTGCATCCTCTGCTGCTAATGTCTCAACTGTATTCAGAATGAAAAGTACTGCAAGAAGTGTAAAAAAAACAAAAAGCCTTTTTATTAATTTCATTATCTTCTCCATGTCTATATTTACTGTTTATAAGATACTATAAATATCTGTTGAGTAACGAACTGGCGGTGCGCTTATAGTGAGTATACCACATTTTTGACCGACATATCACTATCTATAAGCAAGCTTTGTATTTTTCAGGAGGTTATGGCTAAAACAAATATGGAAGGAAAAGAGAGGAATATAAAATGAATTTTGAATATGGAGTTATAAATGGTACAAGTCTAAAAAAATGTATGGCTACAGGGGATACAAATAAACGGCATTTCCGGGATTATTAAGCACTAAAGTACGAATTTTGGAACCTAACGTGTATAATTTTGGCACTTGGATTGAAAATTGCGAGAATAAGATTTAAACTTTAATAGCTAGCAAAATTATAGAATATTCTAAAGAAACCGTCAACTTAAGTATTATATTTTTTTTGGAGGGTAAAAGAATGAAATTGAGGAAAAGCTTATTTACAGTCGCATTTTCGGCAATTATGTTGCTGACTCCTGTAACTGCACATGCACAGGTTTATCAAGAGGCCAATTCAAATGAAACCATAGACTAGGCACAAGTTATTGTGCGAGATAACAAGACTGTTTATCAGTATGCTACAGGAGAGGCATACATAATAAATGGTTATTTAGATAATGTTGAAGATGTTGACTGGTTCTGGAACTTATTATGTAAAAGTATATAGCAGTACTTGGAATGGAAAACTTAATTATAGAATGTCTATCGGCGAACCAATATGTATGGGAAAGTCATATACTTATAAATTTGGAACCATAACCTTAGGGCCTTCTAATAGTAATTGGTCAGGTTTAGCTAATTTGTCTGCGGAAAAGTTACCCGTGAATGCAATTGTTCGAAATGTAGATTTATCTGGAGTAGTGCCCTCAGCTTATAAAAGTATGGCATTTTGTAACGAATTTGTTACATGGAGAGATGTAACTTTTAGTGGTTATAATACTCCTTGTACACAGCAGTATAAATTAAAGCAGACTTGGCAGATAAAATATGTTGGAAGTAGTAGAGATAGAAAGGTAAATCCGACATTAACGTTATATTATACATATCCACTAACTATGGAAAACAGTGCATATTGGAGGTGATGAGTCATAGCAGACATAAGAATTAATCCGGGACGTACTCAGCTACTCCAGGATTATATAACACATAACAAGCTTACAGAACAGGGAACAGCTCAAAGAGTTAAGATGGATAGAATCGAAATTTCTGAAAATGGCAAAAAAAGTATATCACAGGCTGAAAAAGTAGCTAATAGAAGAAAAATAGATATGGCTGATGGAGCCGTGGGTTTCGATAATAATTCCAGGGTTTTCATTCTTCCGGATGGGAGCAGGATATCAGCTGATGATGTTTCGTCTGAAATCGGTGAAGACGAATATGTTACAATTCGGGCAAATGACAATAAACTTATGCTAGAGCCAGGGAATTACTATCGGCTTGTTGATGAAAATGGGGAAATAACAACTCTTAGTTGCGCCAAATATGGTTTAAGTTCCTCCTCTTTCTCCCAATATATACTAAATGGAACACCCATGGTTAATAAAGATTCTTCCAAAGTTGAACTGCTTGCATCTCTTGCAGATAATGCAAATACAGTAGGTGTAGCATTGTTCTACCAAAATGACTGGGTAATGAATACATTAAAAGATTATGGGTTTACCCCTGGAAAGGTATCAATACACATAAACGGAGGCAATTGTGGAGATTTTTACCTTGGACATAATGACCAGCTTTATACTGTTCCTGAAACACAGTCGCGGATTGAAGCAATTAACCTCACAAATCATTTGGAATACGGTGCACCAAAAGGGTCCGTATGGAGAATTGATGGAAAAGAATATCCAATGAATGAAAATGGATATTTTAACATTCCTCTTGACGTAATGTGTGAGCCGGGAAGTATGGAAATTGTGGATGCCCAAGGCAATCCGGTCATATTACATGATCCAGATGCTTAAAATCAATTTACCTATCCAGCATAACCGCCAAGGAGCTTGAATCATTCCCTGGCGGTTTTTAGGTGAGTCTCATGAATAGAATTGTCAGTATTCCTATAACACAAAGAGCCGCAGGTGTTCACACCTGCGGCTCTGGTTATTATTCGGGGAGCATTTACTACACCCCATGCATATGATAGTAGGGGAGGCGGTAAAAAGCAGAAGAATCACCAAAGGGGAAAGGGCAGTAAAAAGATATAAAGGGAGAGAGTATTTTATGAAGAAGTTATTAAGTGCAACAGCAATTTCAAATCCCACCTGGTATGTGGGCGAGAGAGTCATTTATCATGGACAAGCAAGGCCTTACGATTATTACGGCGCAAAAGACCCTACCATTGTTTATTATGGAGGAAAGTATCATGTATTTTATACCGGAGCTAATCAAAGCGGCGGATGGCAGATGCTTTATACGTCAGCATCCTCAATATCAGGCCTGAAAAATGCCCCGCGTACCTATATGAGTTCCATCGGGGAAAGCTATTTTTGTGCACCACAGGTATTTTATTTTGAGCCGAAACGATTATGGTATCTGGTATATCAGGATGGAACCCATGGTGCAGCATATGCAACAACAACTAATATAGCGGATCCCAGATCCTGGTCAGGACCAAAGTCCTTTGGCATCTCAGGGAACCTGGGGTGGGATTACTATATAATTTGTGATGATTCTTACGCTTATATGTATAATACCCCAAGTGACAATTCTCATAGATTATATGTACGAAAAACTTCACTTTCCAGTTTCCCGTATGGCTGGGGTTCACCTTCCGTTGCCATATCAGATACCTTTGAGGGCGCAAATGTCTATAGATCCTTAGCAGATGGCAAATATTATCTTGCAATTGAAGATATGAAAGATGGCAGGTATTATGAATTATGGCAGTCCTACAGTGCCGGAGGTCCATGGAACAGAGTGGCTGAGAAGTGGGCATGGCGAGGCAACTTAAGCTACAATGCCGACAGATGGACGACCAATGTATCTCATGGAGAGTTTATACGTGCCGGCTATAATCAGAAGATGGAGATCAACGATATTAACCGGGTTGATTTTCTGATTCAGGGTACGAACAACTTATCAGGACCATATCAGCAGATTACCTGGGATTTAGGTATGATAAAAAATTATAGATAGGTTAGAAATACCATAAGCGTTACAATTGGTACAAGCTCACAGAAGTTCTGCTTGTGCTGACAGGGAATGCCCGGGGTTCAGATACCGGGTGTTCCCTGTTATGTTATTCTTAGTGGAAGCATCGCAGCCTCCAAATTATAAGTATTATTCGAAAGTATTTGTATATAATATAATTTTGATAAAATAATTGGAGGAAATAAATATGCTGACGATGGAAACAAAAAAGAATCAATCCTGTATTGACGCATGTGCAAAATGTTCTCAGGCTTGCTATGAATGCTTTCATGCCTGTCTGAATGAGCCGGATGTAAATCAAAGAAAGAATTGCATCAGTATGTTAATTGAATGTGCAATGATGTGTCAGATGTCCGTATCAATGATGTCAATGAACGGGCAATATTCCAATGAACACTGCGGAATGTGTGCAAAGATCTGCGAAAGCTGTGCAAACGAGTGCAGTATGTTTAAAGATCAGCACTGCAGAGATTGTGCGCAGATATGTGAGACATGTGCAAACGAGTGCAGGAAAATGTCTGCTATGTAAGCAATATGGTAAAAAAGCTGCCAGCCCCATGTGAAAGGGTGGCAGTTTTTTGTTTATATATTATATTTTACATTCTGCTGCTGACTTATCATCCCGGATTCCTTTAAAAACAGGTTGTCGGAAGCTGTCTTTTTCGGTTGGCATGGACTCAACAATGCAGACCAGTTCCGGTTCCAACCACACCGCATCCTGATTCCCTTCCGGAACATATCCAAATGGTGAATCTTCGATTACTTTATATTTGTGCTGGTTAAGAGTCCTCAGACTGACTCCAAGCGTAACATGACCCTTATATATCAGGGCTTCGTCGTCGTACTGTCCAAGTATCAGGCTTGTCATATTATTTTTCTTTTTGATATAACCACAGATTATGCAGTCATCTGTGGACAGAACTTTGCATTTGATCCAGTCTTTTGTCTTTCTGCCCTGCCAGTATAAGCTGTCTTTTCTTTTGGCAACAATTCCCTCCAGCCCTTTTTCCCTGACCAGCTGAAACAGCATGATTCCATTGGCTTCTACATATCTGGATACGGATATCAGATTGTTTTCCGTAACTGCATCCTCCAGGTACTTTTTCCGCTCCATGAGCGGAAGTCCGGTCAGATCCTTATCCTTGTAATATAGGATATCATAAGCAATAATACTGGCGGGATAACGGTCAGCAGCCAGTTTTATCTTGAACTGGTTGCTCATGAAAGCTCTTTTCTGTACTTCATAGAAGTCTGGTACCCCATTTTTCAGAACAAGTAACTCGTGGTCCAGAATACATGTTTCTTTTACCTGCTTATGAAGCTCTTCAAGCTCCGGAAAGAAGGGAATCATTCGTTTATTTCTTTTATTTCTCATTTCTGTCACATCGCTTAAGAATGAAATGCATCTTATTCCATCCCATTTTATTTCATATATATAATCAGGAGAATCAAAGGGATCTGTCATTTCTGTAATAAGCATGGGGCTTACATCTTTGCTGTCAAAAATATCCATTATGCCAGACCTTTGGTCCCTTTTGCCATTTCAACAGTTTTCTTCATTGCCTCCATCAGATCGATGATATTGTTCTGACCTTCTGTGTCCGCATTGACGATTTCTTTCCCGGCTATCTTTGTTTCAATTGCCTGGCGCAGCCGTTCCTGGTATTCATCGTGGTAGACTGCAGGGTCAAAGGTTGATGTCATGGAATCGATCATGGTTTTAGCCATTTCTACTTCTGGTTTTGAAACCTCTGGTTTGGTTACTGCAACCGGTACAGCCTGTATTTCTGCCTGATAGAACAGTGTTTTTGCGATGATCCCTTCCTTCGTAGGGTATAGTACAATTAAATTTTCCGTAGACCCTAATACGGTTTTTGCGATTCCCACCTTTTTTTGAGACAGCATTGCCTGACGCAGAAGCTCAAATGCCTTTTCAGCACCTGGTTCCGGTACGGCATAATAGTTTTTTTCGTAGAAAATCTGATCTACATCTGATAATTTTGCAAAATGCTCGATGTGAATCGTCTTATCTTTTTTTGTTTTGATTTTTTCTAGTTCGTCTTCCGTAAAAGTCACATATTTACCCTTTTCATATTCATAACCCTTAATAATCCCCTGAGAGTCCACCTCTTTGTTACAAGATGGGCATATTTTTTTGTATTTCACCCGCTCATGAGTATCTTTACATAGTTGATTAAAACTTACCGAAGTATCTTTTGTGGTTTTATATAATCCTACAGGAATATAAAGCATCCCTACACTAATTGCACTTTTATGAGCTACAGCCATAATAACGCCTCCTTTTTAGCTATTGTTTGACGTTATGGAAAAAATATGCATGCGTATCTTTTCAAATGACTGTTTTATCAAAGAACCTGCTGAGTAAAATCCGATAAATACAATAAAAATCTCAAGTCGTCCCAAAATCATTCCAAACATTTCTACCACCAGCGTTGCAGTATTTGTGTCAGGAGAGGTAATGCCAATGGATAAACCCACGGTGCCAAGAGCGGAGGCAAATTCAAACATGGCTTCTGTCAGCGAACAATCTGCCGTTTGTGTCAGTAACAAGGTGCCTGTTATATAGAGGACGAGATAGGTTGTAACAAAGCCGCTGGTATCCATGGTTAGTGTGGAGTCAATCACAGTTTTTCCCTGTGCTCTGAAATAATAAAGTGTTTCTACATTTCTCGGAGAGGACAGGCGCTTGCGTATATTATGCAGGGTGGACCGGATCATAAGATAAACACGGGTCAGTTTAAGACCGCCTGCTGTGGATCCGATTCCGCCTCCGATTAACATTGTCAGGATCAGCATGGCCACTGCCAGAGGCGGCCAGGAAGTGTAGCTCATACTGGAGTACCCTGTGGTCGAAAGAGCAGATGTAACATCAAACAAAGCACGGCGGATGCCTTCCCCTATGCTCATATTCATACCATTGATAAGTGAATATGCTATTATTGGTACAAAAACCAAAAGCAGTAGGAACATAAACCGTATTTCACTGACTTTAATAACTTGTCGCCACTTCCTTTTTGTTATAAGCAGTAGTACGGCAAAATTTGTTGTTCCTATTAACATCAGGACGATTGTAATAATATCAATAAAAATGCTGTTATATTCCCCGATGCTGTTCAGCCTGGTTGAAAAACCGCCAGTAGATAATGCGCACATTGTATGGTTTACCGCATCAAACAAATTCATTCCCACAATCACATAGGCAGCAGTACCAAAAATTAAAAATCCGTTATACATCAGACAAATCGTCTGAGCTGTCTTTTTTAAGTTGGGGAGGAGTTTATCCGGATGTCCCTCTGCATTATACAGATTCATGGATTGTTTATCCTGCACAAGCATTACCATCATCATCACGAACCCCAGACCTCCGCAAAATTGCATAAAGCTTCGGTGGAACAGATAGATATGGGGAGTAATTGTCACATCCATAGCGGAAAGACCGGTTGTTGTCCAGCCGCTGACTGCCTCAAAAAGTGCCTGAATGAATGTGAGCTGTCCGCCCAGTACGAATGGACCTGCACCGATAAAAACACCCCATCCCCATGCAAACATGACGGTAAGGCTGCTGCGCTGCATGGAAGTGCGCCACTCAAATGTGGATTCCTCCTTTTTTCTCATCAGACAAATGATACTTCCAAGAATTATGGAGCCAAGTGAAGGAAGCATAAACGGAACCATATAAATTGCATCCTGTGGATAGAAAGGGACAATCACCAGAGGGACAGCAACAAGCATACCGATCAGCAGCATGAGTTTTCCTATATTACTGCGATTATAAAATTTACGGGTCATATCATCACCTTCCTGTCAATTCCTGAATAGCGGCCATTTCCTGTTTGTCAGAGGAGATAAGAACAAGCATGTCTCCAGACAGAATACGGGTATCGCCTCTTGGGACCATGGTCGTATCTCCGCGGAGAATACATCCGACAATTACTTCCTTTGGAAGATTAATTTCCCATAGTTTTTTTCCAACAACCGGTGAAGTACCTGGTATGGGTACCTCGGCAATATTTACGCGTCCTTCCCCAATAGGAATTAATGTTGTTATTTTATCTACAAAAGCCTGCTGCTCAATAATGCTTGTTATTGCAGTAATGGCACAGACTACACTGTCTATCCCCATTTTATAAAAAAAGTCCGTTTTTTTGGGATCAGTTAAAAGAGCGACAGTTTTTTCTACGTGAAATTTTTTCTTGCATAATTGACAGATAACCAGATTATCCTCATCTTTTGCAGTCATCGCGATTGCTATATTTGCATCGCCTGCATTTGCGTCTTCTAAAACAAACGGCCTAGTTCCATCACCATTAATGACCGTAAGTTTGTCAATCTCAGACAGTTTAACGCAATCTTCATAGGAATCATTTATTACAGTTACATGATAGCCTTTGTTTATTAATGAGGCTGCAAGAGATTTTGCTTTGCTTCTCCCTCCAACCAATAAGACCTTTATTTTCATTATTCTACCTCCTGAATTGTATCCTTGTGTGTATCCCTTTTGGATAATATTTTATCAATTTCTTTTACTGATAAAATAGCTGGACATATAGTATCTATTCCGAATTCACTATAAACGAATTCTCTTTCCGGATCATACAGCCTTGCAATGACCCGCTCAATCTGAAAAACTTCCCGTGCAATCTGGGCTACAAGAATATTGGCGTTATCATTATTAGTAACAGCAACAACTGCAGTAGCATTGCTGATTTGCGCTTCCTGCAGAACATCTAAGTCTGTGGCGTCGCCATTTAAGGAGAGCCCGCCAAATGCTGGGGACAGCTTACGGAAGGCCTCCTTATTTTTGTCGATTATAAGTACATCTTCACCGCTGTCGGATAGAGTATTTGCCAGGTTGGCTCCTAATCTGCCGCAACCAATTATAATTGTGTATTTATCTTTTTTTTGTTTGTTAATTTCAATTTTCATATTTAATTCCTCCTACGGGCAGTACCTTGTGAGTCATATTTAATTTCACTGACACTGTGGGTATTAATTGTTTCATTCGAAATACAATCATTTTCATCAAAAGCACACCTGCCGTTTGAGAAAAACGTGCCGTAGCTTTCCAGATTCTGCCGTGCGGGCAGATAAGTGGGATCAAGTGCCCATGCAGCTCTGAAATGCTTCATAGCAGCGGGGTGATCCCCGGTTATTTCAAGCAGTATTCCGATCAGATTATGTGGCTGCGGGGCGTGAGGACAACTTCCCATAGCCTGGCAGATTATGTTTTCGCATGTCTGATAGTCCTGCTTACCGATCAGATCTCTTACTGTGTCACATAGTTTTGTAAGATTTTCTCTATTATTTAATTCATTATTTATCATTGATCCCTACCTCCTTGCAGATTTTTTATATAATGATCGTAACAAAAATGCTGTGAGTATGGCGTGAGAGACCGGTAATCCCTGTGAGGATGCTGTGAGGATGAAAAAAGACCACTCTGGGAAAATCAGAGTAGTCTCTCAAATAAAATAAGTTCCGTTTATACATCGGAAAGCCGGTATCCAACGCCGATCTCAGTCAGTATATATCGTGGTTTTGCCGGATTATTTTCTATTTTACGCCTTAGTCCTGCCATCAACTTCCGTAGAGCCTGGGTGTCTGTTCCATAACCCACTCCGTAAATTTCCCTGATTATATATTTGGTAGTCAGCACTTTTCCTATATTCCGGAAAAATAAAGATAGCAGGCTGTATTCCATGGGAGTTGTGTGAAGTTCATTGTCATCAAGGTATACTAAATGTTTGTCCAAATCAATCCGAAGTCCGCCTACGGCTAAATTAGTCTGGGACCGTATTGAGCCCGCTTTCTTTAAGTGACGGAGCGCTACCCGGATTCGTGCCATGAGCTCCATGGAAGAGAATGGCTTCGTAAGGTAATCATCCGCACCGCTGTCAAGTGCGCCTGCCTTTTCCTTATCCTGATCCCGTGCAGAAACAACAATGATCGGCATTTCTGACCATTCCCGGACTTTTTTAATTACTTCCATACCATCAAAATCAGGAAGTCCAAGGTCAAGAAGCATAAGATCAATTTGTTCTGTGACCAGTGTAGACAGGGCACCTTGTGCAGTTCCTGCAGTTATATAAGAGAAACCTTCCTGCTTTAATGAATAGCAGATAAAGTTCCGTATCTGTGAGTCATCTTCAACAATCAGAATTTGCTCATTCCGGTTCAGCATGTGTGATTTCCTCCTTTGGCAATTTAAATATAAATTCCGCACCGGTTCCTCCCGGGCGGTTATGACCCTCAATCATTCCTTCATGGGCACTGATAATGGCTTCGCATATGGGAAGCCCCAGTCCGACACTTCGCTGGGCATCCGCCTTTCCAGAGTGAGTGGTATAAAACATCTGAAAGATATTGGGCAGATCCGATGCCGCAATTCATCCGGAATCAGCAACTGAAAATACAGCCAGATTGTCTTCCTGACTGACTGTTATCTTTATCTCGCTGTCAGGTGGCGTATGCTTGATGGCATTATCTAATAAATTAATCAAAACCTGTTCAATCAATTTTGCATCCATTGGAATCAGCAGAACCTCATCTGGAACGGCGACTGTGATCTCGTATCCCGGATGGCGTTTTAAAATATGTCTGACTGCTCCGCCGACGACTTCCTCTGCAGCCTCCAGTTGTTTGGTGATTGTAAGCCTTCCATCCTGCAAACGGGTGAGACTCAGTATATTTTCAACCAGTGAATGAAGCCAGTCTGCATCCTTATGGATGCCTTCTGCCAGTTCATATCTTGGGTCTGTTAATTCCGTCATATCCATAAGCATCTCCGACGTGCCCATGATACCGGATAAAGGTGTGCGCAGATCATGGGAGATTGCGCGCAACAGGTTGCTGCGGTAACGTTCCTGTATAGTCTCTTCTCTGGATTCCTGCTGCTGCCTGGCACTTCGGTACCGGTCCATGGCAAGAGCTGTACTTTCTATCATAGAGCGCAGCAGGCGCTTTTGAGGTTCGCCCATGGAAGCAGCACTTGATTTCGGAATTCTAAGCAGCCCTAATATAGATTCTCTGCCATAGATGGGCCAGTCGTAAAATTCCCCGCTTACAACATAACCGCCCCTGAGCCCCTCGATCCGGTGCTTCAGCTCAGAGGGATCGTCGATTTTTCTGCGTACCTGCTGATGGGCACTTAGCTGTTGAATAAAACTGGTCTGGGGCTGTCCATTTTCGTCAAAGCATAAACAGGCAGCACGGCAATTCATGATTCCGCTGATGGTTTCCGTAGTTATGCCTGCAATATCAGAGATATCGGCAGCATCTGTTAACCGGTTGGTGAGCTGAAAGAGTGCACTTGTTTCCGCCTGCTTTTCCTGAGATTCCAAAGCATTTTGTTTTACTTTTGAAGTAAGAGCGCTGGTAATAATTGCTGTAATTGTCATAATACCAAATGTAATGAAATAAGAAGGATCGTTTACAGAAAGTGTATAGAAAGGGTCTGTAAAAAAATAGTTAAAAGCGCAGGTGGCTGCAACGGACCCCACAATCCCGTAAACACTTCCCCTTGTAAAACGGGCGGTCAGGAGTATAGAAAGGAGATAAACAATGACGATGTTTGTTTCCGGAAAACCAATGATTAAGAAGATCCAGCCAATTCCGGTTGCCGCGGTTATGATCAGGGCTGTCGTCAATGCACATCTTATCATTTCACTTAAATCATAATTTTTCAGGGATTTCAAGACCGCTGCCTCCGCTATAAAAGATTTTTGGTGTAGTAATGGCGTTTTCCTGTCACTGGGTAGTTTTCCAATACAAAGATTTCTTTGTATCCATGTTTTTATTATTATGTGAGCATATCATATTTAGGGGAAGGATTCTACTGTTTTTGTGCAGTTATTAATCCACAATCATGGTAT
>NZ_JAWONS010000063.1:0-294 GCF_033342255.1 Clostridium boliviensis | reverse complement strand
GAGCGATTCCTCTTCTTGTTTTGGTTCTGGAGGAAGGGACGAACCGCTCCGGACCCTAATCGTCGTCAGAGCGGACCACCCGCCCGCCGGATGCCTTGTACAGGCGATTCATCACCGAGCGGAAGAGCCCTTCGGCGGGAAAGGTTTCCGCCAGTATGTAGTCGACACCCGCCCGGTCCATCTCGCGTAGCGCCCGGTACAGGTTGCGGGCGACGCTTTCCGGGTCGGCCCTCCGGCCGCAGACCACCACCCGGTCGGCCTCATAGCGGTGGCGGTTTTCCTCGGTGGTAAGAA
>NZ_JAWONS010000062.1:0-498 GCF_033342255.1 Clostridium boliviensis | reverse complement strand
CATCGTTTCCACCGCATTTTTCACCTGTTCCTGTACCGCTTTCCCCACGTCCGGAATATAGGAACCGAACTTGACGAGAATGGAGACCTCGATCGACAGCCCCTCTTCGAACTCCACGCGAATTCCCTGGCGCGGATTTTTCCGGCCGAGAAACTGGCTGATATCGTCAACGACACCGCCACTCATGCCGGCGACACCGTCCACTTGGACCACAGCCAAACCCGCGATAATTTGAATCACTTCCGGAGCAATCTCGATCTTACCCAAATCCGTCGATTGATACTCGTTACTCATTTTCGCTCTTTCGCTCCTCATCGAGATTGGTGGTTTCCAGGAATTGAATGTGCACATCCCCTTCCACAAACCGAGGGTGGTTTAATACCTTCAGGTGAAAGGGAATCGTCGTCTTGACGCCTTCGATGGCAAACTCATTCAGGGCTCGGGTCATTCGACGGATCGCCTCATCCCGATCCTTCCCCCAGGCGATTACTTTGGCAA
>NZ_JAWONS010000061.1:0-214 GCF_033342255.1 Clostridium boliviensis | reverse complement strand
TCTCATATTCCCCCAGCCCGCAATACGGGAAGCCTTCCAACGTACAGGTGATGTTTTTTTCTACAACAAAATCAACTGCTTTTTTTACTTCATCCATAATTTCAAAATAATGCGGTGTAACTTGATGAAAATTTTTGAATTCCTTACCTGCTGGATTAATAGCGGCTATGTTTATATGCTGCACTCCCAACCTTATTGCCATACTTTTTTTTTT
>NZ_JAWONS010000060.1:0-286 GCF_033342255.1 Clostridium boliviensis | reverse complement strand
GAAATAGCTGATTGGGCAAAGTCCTTTGAAACCTTGGCTGAACGAATCGGAGCTCACTTTGCCCGTTCCGAAGCACGGCAACGTTGTAAGTCCTATCTTCGTGGGTTGTTAAGTTCCGTGGAACGGAAGAACGGGTGGCAGTTGGCCGAGTATGCCGGGGATCCCACTCCTTACGGCATTCAGCACCTGTTGGGGCGGGCCCGGTGGGACGCGGATGCCGTTCGTGACGACTTACAGCAATATGTCTTGGAACACTTGGCCCACCCCGAAGGGATAGCTGTCGTGG
>NZ_JAWONS010000059.1:0-646 GCF_033342255.1 Clostridium boliviensis | reverse complement strand
ATCCCAAAGGTTGCCGGTGACACCGGCAACCTTCCTTCGTTAAAGTTGAAAATCGAAACCCGGGGTGCAAAGTCGCTTTCCTTCCTGCGCTGCCGGTGATTCCGACCGGGGTGTAAGGGAGCGGGCTCCCGGCAAGGGCCGGGAGCCCGCTCCCGCATTTCAGTCCTTGGCGATATTTTTCAGGATGAACAAGGCGTTGGCGGGCCGTTCGGCGATCCGCCGGGTGAAGTAGGGGTACCAGTCCTTGCCGTAGGGGGTGTAGACGCGGACCTTGTACCCTTCCCGGGCCAGCTCCCGCTGCAGACCGCCGCGCACCCCGTAAAGCATCTGGAATTCGTATAAATCATCCGGGATGCGGTTTTCCTTCACAAAGGATTTGGTCCACTCGATAATCCCTTCATCGTGGGTGGCGATTGCGGTGTAGCATCCGTTTTTCAAGTGCATCGCCACCAACCGCTTATAATTTTCGTCCACATCCCTTTTGTCCGGGAAGGCCACTTCCCTCGGTTCCTTATAGGCCCCCTTGACGATCCGCAGGTTGACACCCAATTCACCCAATTCACCGAGATCCTTCACGTCCGATTCGGACCGGTACAGATAGGATTGGATCACCAGGCCGATATGTTCTTTGCCCACCTTTTCCAAC
>NZ_JAWONS010000058.1:0-13594 GCF_033342255.1 Clostridium boliviensis | reverse complement strand
CTGGGAAAATCCGGAGCATTGGTCGAGTGGCCCCGATGGGGAGATAGGAACTTCTGATGATAAAAAGATTGATAATGGTGATATTGATCCGGAACCTACGAACCCAGAACCTACAAGCCCAGAACCAATAAAACCGGATTCAGAGGATCGAGAGGAAGAGGAGATAATAACCGTTCCTCCCACACCCATTATTGACAGCACAGCAAAACCAGCGGTACCTGATACCGGAGGAACTTTTACTGTAAATCCGAATGATCCTCTTGAAGTCACCTACACAAAGCCAGATGGTACGGCCGCAAAGAATGAATGGGTTGGCGATGGCAAGGACTGGTACCATGTTGATGAAACAGGAAAGTTAAATTACGACTGGTATCTGGAAGGTGATAAGACCTGGTATAAGCTTAACAAGGAACCGGGAGACAGGTTTGGAGCCGCATTGAGTGGTTGGAATTACGAACCAATGGATGATAAGAGATATTTCTTTGATCCTGCTACGACTAAGATGCTGACCGGCTGGCAGCTCATTGATCATAAATGGTATTACTTTACAAAACAGAATGAGTCACAAACTTATTTTGGAAGTAATCCTAGCGGTAGTAATCCGAATGGCTGGAAATACGATAAAACAAAGCCCGGAAAGCCTTATGGATCAATGTATCAAAATGAGAGGACTCCAGACGGTTATATGGTAGATGAGGATGGAGTTTGGAAAAATAAACAGGAGGAGCAATGAGAAAAAAATATGTGAGAGGGCTGGCATACGTTATGTGTGCCGCCCTGACAGTAACTGCAGTACCGCCCTGGGCGGTATATGCGGAAACGAGGACAGAAACAAAAAGTTATAGTTTAGTGGCCACACCTTCTGAAGCAAGTCGTGATACAGAAACAGAGGGTGAAGAAGTCAATAAGGAAGAAGATCTGCCAGGAGTGGAACCGGAAGAGATTCCCACAGCAGATCCGGAAATGGTTGAAATGCCAGTAGAGGACCCAGTAGATACTGCCACGCCGTCTGAAGCAGTAGAGCCTACTTTTACAGATGTAAAAAAAGCGTTAGCACCTTCCCTTCTCTCTTCGGTCCCTTCGTCCAGTTCTCTTGGAGATATCTGGGATTCCTGGTCCGGTAAGACAAGCTTTGAATTTTTAAGCGAAAGTCAGGGAGAAGGAACAGAGGAAAAGCCATATTTGATTAAAACAAAAGCACAGCTTATGGGATTATCCGAACTGTCAGCTATGGGTATGACCGTGCCTGATGCAGAAGGTGCTGATTACGCAGGAGATTATTCGGGGTGTTACTTTGCCCTTGGCAGCAATATTGACCTGCAGGGAGTCAACTGGATTCCCATTGGATTTTACCGGGATTCCACAGAAAACTCCGGAGAGGTTCCCTATCCGTTCTCTGGGAACTTCAACGGAAACGGATATACTATTAAAAATATAAAGTTTACCTCCTTTGCTGATTATAGCAACGTTGGACTTTTTGGTTCCATAAAGGATGCAGTGATTGAAAATATGATCATTGTCCCGGACAGCAGTGAGATCAAGGGCAATGACCGGACCGGAGTGGTAGCCGGCTACGCAGAAGATTCCATTATAAAAAATATAACCGTTAAAAATGCTTATATCAGTTCCACCGGAATCTCTGGAGGAATTGTAGGGGAACTATCCGGAAGCGTGATTGAGAATGCCATCTGTGAAAAGGTGATGATTGATGCAACGGATGGAACGGATGTGATCTATGCCGGTGGAATCGCCGGGATCGCGTCTAATTCGTCTATCGTGGATTGTGAAGTTTCTACCGGTGATGGGACCACGGCAAGAATTCAGGGAACCGGATACATCGGTGGAATCGTGGGATATCAGAATGCAACAGATATTGTTAACACTCATGTTAGTGGAACCATCGGCGGTTATCATTCTACGGCCATTGGTGGTATCACTGGAAGATATGCATCCGGGAAATTAAAGGTAGCACGCTTTGAGGGAACCATTGGTAACTCTCAGCTTGGCTCCATGGCAAGGGAAGGAACTTTCATTGGCACCAGACAGGGAGCAGCAACGAACTTTAATTTCATTGATGATGTAGCCTATTTATTTGCAGATACCGAAAGCAAGATTAGTGCCAATGTATGCGGATCAGAGATCATTGATGATAACGATTATACCTATGAAGCTCATATTGGATACTGGCATTCCGGAGATCTTTACTACACACTGGTACAAGGCGGTACAAAAAAATCCATTTCTGATCAGTACTTTTACGAAGAACTGGAAAATGGAATCTTGACTGTCAAGGATGAGGAAACCGGGGACTATACGTTAGATCATTTTGCGCCTAATTCCCTGGGCCGCCCAGTAAGAGGGTATTTGCTCACGGTAGATCAGATTGATACCGTTGCTAACGGTCAGAATTTTTATGATATCGCATCCATGGAAGTAAGAGGAAGTTCCCAGTATTCAAAAACCATTGATAAGGAGAACCGGGCAGCTATTGCTGCCGGCAGCGTGGTAAGTATTACAACCTCTCCCAACAATACAGATACAGAAAAGTTTCAGATGGTGGGAAGTCCTACTTACATCAATATAGAGGGGAATAAAAAGAACACCACATATTCAGACAGCAGCCATTCCTATACATTTACCATGCCGTCAGAAGATGTAAGCGTCTCGGCTGTATATAAAAAGGTGGCAGTTTCCATCAATGTAAATCCGGAAACCTATACCTTTCAAGTGATTCAGACAAGAACCGGAAACCGGAAGAATCCATCGAAGACCATGGAGATCCGGAATAAGGAAGGAAAGCTGATTGCCCGGTATATTAACGGTGCGTTAGAGCAGGGAACCCAGGTTCAGCCGGTGAATATATCCGCCCTTATTGATGCGAATAATGATGTATTCGATAACCGGGTGAAGTGGGGCATTGATGATCCGGAGTTAATCCGTCTTGCGAAAAACGATGATGAGGAAACGGATGGCTATACAGCGAAATCGGCCAGTATCTCATTGAATATGGAAGCTGCCTTTTTTACGGATATTATTCAAGAAGCGGAAAAGAAACAGGCAGAAGAAAGTTATCAGTATAAGATTCCAAATACCATTTACGGTGCAGGGCATCAAAATGGGGGAGTTGCAGTACTGACAGCTGAGACCAGACCCTCAACTTCCTTTGAAGGAAAACCCTGTACCGATAACTGCCGGATCAATGTCACCTTTCAGATCATTGATAATACGTTAGTAGCAACAGAAGGGGCAGTACTTGATAAGACAGCTTTAACCTATACAGTTACGAGGACTTTAACCGGGGACCGGACAGCACCGGAGGAAAAGATAACAGTAACGGCTCCCCAGTCCCTGACCGCAACCTTTACCCCGGATTACTTTTCCAAAGATGAAGTAACCTGGACAAGCTCTGATCCAGCCGTCCTTACCGTATCTCAGGATGCGCAGGCTTACCGGGAAGCTTCCATTTCTGCCATCAAGGAAGCTAAGTGGATTAAAGATATCATGGCTACCGATGATGGAATACGAAACAATGATAGTTACGAGAAAATACAGGGAAGCGGAAGCAGAGAAGCAACGATAACGGTGGTCGGAAAAGATAAACTGGGAAATCAGGCATCTGCCGTCTGCCAGGTAAAGGTAAACTTCAATACCAATGACCTGACAAGAATTGTACCAGAGGGAATCACCTTAAGCCAGACAGTACTTTCCTACAACCTGGGATATCAGAAGGCTGGGGATATCAATTCCCAGACGGTAAGGAAGACGGGTTTTGAAACAAAGAAGCTGACAGCCATCGTTCTTCCAGTATTGGAAAGGACCGCAGAGCATGAGCCTTACAATGAGACTGTGGTATGGACCTCTTCCGATCCGGGAGCAGTAATGGTGGATCAGAGCGGGACTGTTACTCCGGTAGATGGAGCAGTCTGGATCAAAGAAGCGCTTTTAAAAGCACCATACAAGGGAGAAAAAACAGCAGAGATAACCGCTGTAACAGCAGACGGGAAAAAGATAGCCTCCTGCAGCATAACACTTACCTTTCAGGCAGAGTGCATCGAAGCAGACCGGGAAACGGAGCGGTTTGACCTGGTACTTACGAAATCGGGAAGAAGTAGTCCAACCCTTACCTGGAGCGGAGGAGAAAGCAAAACATTTGCAGCCGCCATTTACTCCACAAATGAGAAATCAGTTTTATGGAAATCATCTGACAATGGAATTCTAACCGTAGACAAGAATGGAACAGTCACACCGGTAGTCCTAAACAGCAATCAAGAAGTGACAGCTGGCTGGATAAAAGAAGCAATAAACAAACAGTCCAATACAGGAACAGCCGCAGCTGATATTTATGCCTTATCCAGTGATGGAAATTTATCAGATGCGGTACATGTGATTCTTACCTTTAAAGTTGTAGATCAGACATATTCCTCCGGTGGTAGCAGTGGGGGCGGTGGTGGAGGCGGTGCACGCTCCGTAGGCGTAACAACCGCTGGAAATACCAAAGGGCCGGCAGCTCCTGTAGGTGCAGTAACCGGTACATGGACACAGCTGGCAAGCAGGAAATGGATTTTTGCTACAGATCGGACCTACTCTGATGAATGGGCATATATTAGTAACCCGTATGCAGGAAACGGCCAAGAGCAGGCGTCATGGTTTCTGTTTGATAAAGACGGATTTATGGTAACTGGTTGGCAGACAGATGCAGATGGGAATACCTATTATTTAAAATCTGCTTCCGATGGAACCCAAGGACAGATGCTTACAGGCTGGCAGAACATAGATGATACTTGGTATTATTTCAACCCAGTATCAGATGGAACGAGAGGAAAACTTTTAACAAACACGGTTACTCCTGATGGCTATACCGTAAATGAGAAAGGGCAGTGGATTAAGGCCGTTGAGGTGGTAGCGGTATGAAAATAGGATATCAGGTTGTTATGGTATGTTCGGACCGAATGAAGAATGGGAGAGATATTAGCTTTGAAATTCCAATACAGGTACCATTTAATACCCAACAGGAAGCAGAATGTCATGAATCCAGTTTTTCGGCTCGAATGGAACGAAAGGACGTTGAGGTCGTTATTAATCTTTACCAGAGAAACCAACAGGAACAAGATTTGATTGGAACCATTTGCTGGGAAAACAGGGATCGCTATAAGTGTACTATAACAAGGGAATCAAGTGTAGGTAAAACGTTCATAGATCCCATAGAAGATGAAGAACCATGTGTAATGAAATTCAACGAAATACTACCTCTTTTAACGGAAATGGATAGTTTTTCATTACAATATTTAGCTTACGGAGTAGAACCTATTTCATATAACGGGAAAGATGAAGCGTAATTAAAAAATTATCTCCTCTGCTTTTTGCAGGGGAGGAGAGGAGGAATACATGAATAGAGTAATTTTAATGGGGAGGTTAACTCGTGACCCGGAAGTAAGGTATTCTCAGGGAGAGAAATCAATGGCTGTTGCAAGGTATACACTTGCCATTGATCGGAGAGGACGAAGAAATCAAGACGGTAATGAGCAGACAGCCGATTTTATCAACTGCGTAGCATTTGACAGGGCGGGGGAGTTTGCGGAAAAATATTTTCGTCAGGGAATGAGGATTTTGGTATCCGGAAGAATTCAAACTGGAAATTACACAAACAAAGAAGGTGTCAAAGTTTATACCTTTGATGTGATTGTAGATGATCAGGAGTTTGCTGACAGTAAAAGTAATTCAGCTGATAATTCCAGACCAGATCCTTCCAGTGCCGTAGGTGACGGATTTATGAACATTCCTGATGGAGTCGAAGACGAAGGACTTCCTTTTAATTCATAGGAGCAGCGGATGAAATTAACTACTAAAGAAAAAAACAAAAACATTCCGGTATCGGTGACATTAGAAAATAGAATGAATTACGGAATCATGATAGGGACAAGTGATAAATTGGTAGGAGTTTTACTAAATACGGGAGAGTATGTAGATGTGCCTGAGTATTATGTAAAAAGAATATCAAGAAAACCCAAGTTCACCGTTACTTAAAAATTGAAAGATACTTGTACATTGACAACCGAATATGTTAACCGATAGAAGAGAATTTAGTACATTTGTGGCATGAGCGGAACTCAGTTCCGTTCATGTAGTTGAAGAGGAGCGTAAATGAAAAAATTTTATGTAACTTTTCCTTTTAATACAGTAACACTCATATATATTATTTTTAACACGTTAATAGTTCCACTATTTGGGAATTCTCAATTGTCTGTGCTATTTTTAATTGTAAGTACTTGTATGATAATTATAATAATGATAGTTGGAGAAATTATGATTCGCCATCAAGCGGACTTGCCGACAGAGATTTTTTTGCTATTCTGGTAGTATTACCAATAGTTTCATCTTGGATAATAATATTGACTAGAGGGGAGAAAAAACAAGTGGTTTCAGCGGGATTATCAGAGCCGATAATAATAGCGCTTGTCAGCAGCGGAGGAACTGTGCTGGCAGGTATAATTGTTGGAGGTGCGATTCAAAAACAATCAGTGATATAAAGGAAAGTGTTGGAGATGTAAAGGCAGAGGTGAAATCAGCCAAAGGAAGTGAACTCAAAAACATTGAATCACATACAAGCGATATCCACAAAAATATGCGGTCAAAGGTGATTCCAGGAATGGAAAAGCTGGATAGTATCAATGGATTTGTCACCAAGATTGATATTAATACACAGAATAGTGGTGGGGATATTAAACTGATTTTTGCAGAAGTTAATAAAATGGTTGAAAAGCTGGAGTCTTTTCGTAAGGAAGTAGAACAGCTTAAAAGTCAAAATACAGAACTTCGTATGGAAAATAGCCAATTAAAACAAAGGAATAGAACATTAGAGTACTTACAAGGTCAACGTAATCGTGACCATGATTTAGAACAATAGTATGTATCTTGGTTATTTTCACAAAATACAAAATATAGAATTTGATATACATATATTGACAAGTGCTATACAAAACGCGTATAATAGTATTATAAAATATATTAAAGGAGTGTTGGATATGGCACAAATAAATATTAGAATGGATGATAACCTAAAAGAAGATGCGGAAAAGCTTTTTAACGCCTTGGGACTGAACATTTCTTCAGCAGTCAATATATTTATTAGCCAGGCAGTGCGAGAGGGTGGACTTCCATTTGCAGTTACAACCAGAGCAGGGAATGATCCATTTTATTCCGATGAAAACATGGCACGTTTGCGGAGATCAATAGAGCGGATGGAAACTACTGGCGGTACTATTCACGAGGTTCCGCTAGATGATTAAAGCATGGTCTGATGAAGCATGGGAAGAATTTGAATATTGGACGCGTCAAGACAGAAAAACATTAAAGCGCATTTTGGAGTTGATCAAAGATATTGATCGCAATGGCTATGAGGGTATTGGAAAACCTGAACGGCTTGCTGGCGATTTATCAGCATATTGGAGTAGACGAATAGACGATAAAAACCGAATCGTATATCGGATTGACGGAGACATAATAAGAATTGTTCAATGTGGCACTCATTACAGAGACAAGTAATAGTCCTGATTTTCTCCTGATAAAACATAAATAGAAGAGGCCTTTTACCATAAAAAAAACGGAAAGCTATTTTTATCCTGCTATTTTTACTTATAAACCAGGAAAGGAAATTGCAGTAGTATTTCCTGATTTGGATTGCGCTACCAGTGGAAATAATGATGATGATGCTTTTCTTTCAGCGAGAGAATTACTTGGCTGTGTCCTTTATGGATTAGAGGAGGATGATGAGGATATTTCAGATCCTACGCCACTATCACAAGTAGAAGTACAAGAAAATGAAAGAGCGGTTTTGATTGACGTTTATATGCCTTCCATTCGCTTGGCACGAGTCAATCGATCCGTTAATCGTACTGTAACACTTCCGGCTTGGCTAAATGCTGCTGCTTTGGAGCATGATATTAATTTTTCTCAAGTGTTACAGGAAGCTATAAAATCCCAATTGCATATTAATAGATAAGACCTTAGATATATTATATATCCTCTTGTGAGCAATTAACTGATATGAACGGAACTGAGTTCCGTTCGTTAACAAATAAAGATGATCCTAATTCTCCGATCTTTATAAATTAGAGAAGTTTAGTTACAAAATAATGAAAAAATTGAAAATTTTCCCATAATATGTTATAGTTATTAGGGTAGTCAAACTGCCGGGTGGTTTCCATCTCCGAAAGGAGGTGGTGATTGTATGAGCACATATGCAGAATTTATGGTTATCATAAGTATTGCAGCGCTAATCGTTACAATACTTGTATACGTGAATAGCAATGACAAGGGTACAAAAAAATAACCACCCCGCCTACCAAGTGAATGTGGTTATTTTTGAAATAAACAACTAATTTGGAAGCCACTCTGTGGAGTTGGCTACCCTTTGTATCTTTAGAATAGCACTAATTTGCAGAGATGTCAAATATGAGATTTAAGGGGAAAGAGTATGGTCAGATTTATAAATAAAAAGACTGGTGAAATAGGAGAGGCTTATAAAATAGAAAAGAAAATTCACATTCAGTTTACTGAAGGTGGGAAAGAATACCAATATGATGAAAAAAATATTGAAATTTTAAAAGATGAGAATGTAGAACCTAAAACTCAGGAGAATGATAAAAAGAATCTAATGCCTGTGTATTCGTTTAAAAGAAAATGTTATTCTGCAAAATGTGGTAAGATGACAGAGATTCTAACCTATATAAAGTTTGATGATGGAACCGATGAAGATATGGTTTATCCGTGGGATAAAAATAGACTGAATAAAAATAAATCGCCAGAAGCCGAAATGTATCATATGGAAAATCCAAGTATTGAATATTATCCAATAAAAGTTATTGGGTCTGATAAGGAAATTGATGAATTGATGCTTAAAAAGTTTCCGAAAAAAATTCAGACAAAATATAGCGGGACTCAAAAGAGAAGATATCCAATGAATATCTGTCAGTATTGTGGTGCTAAACAGGGAGAATATTTTATATATGAGTGGGTAAATAAAGCTATTCAGAAGATGGAAGCGTTGCCTGTTTTTCAAATGATTGAGAGTGAAAGAAGAATAAATCAAGATGCTTATGAAGAACAGACTGCTAAGGCTTTAAAAGAAGAATATTTGAAACCTAAAAGAGCTGTGGTTGAAGGGAAAAATCAAATTTACATATATTCAATGATACGAACCTGTCATACTTGTAGAGAAAAAACGGAAGTTTTAACATACGCAAAATATGATGATGGAACTGGTGAGAATTTGATTTATCCATGGGATAAAAAAAGGTTAAATGAAAATAAATCGTTTGAGAGTGAAATACGCCATATGCGTTATCCCACTATTGAATATTATCCAATCAAGGTGTTTGGCTCAGATGAAGATTTGGATAATATAATGCTTAAAATGTTTCCTGAAAGAATCAGCAAAAAATATCTTGCAAATGTTTGCCAACATTGTGGTGCAAAACAGAAATCAAGTTATATTTATAGAAAGATGAACAGGATCATTAAAGATATGGAAGAATTACCTGTTTTCAAAGTTGTATATAATGAATTTTAAAATGTTAATTAATATTTAAGGGGATTGAGTATGAATATTACAGTAGATAAGATCAAAGAAGCCAGTTATTGGTGTAAAGAATTGTGGGTAACAAATTATTATTATCACCAAAATGAAGAAGTAGTAAAACGGTTCAAAAAATCAGCGTATAAGACAGGGCAAGTTCTAGTTCGTTGGATTCCTGCTTTGATTATTATATGCATAGTAATTTTTTTCTTTGCGATAGGTCGTGCTATTTATCTTTATCCAAGTGAGCCACCAGAACCCAAGAAAGTAATTATTTATGAGATTATAAAACCAGTGTTTTTATCTTCTATTTGTATAGGTATATTGTATTTTCCAATAGCATTATTATTAGGAATTAAGAGAGCTAGAAAAGATTTGGAAAAAGCTGTTGCAAGATCTAATGAGTTAAAACAGAGAATAGAAAGTGTTATTAAAGAGAAGATTGAGATTATCAGTCTTATTCCTGAAAAATATCGTTATCCTTTAGCTACATCTTATCTTACAGAAGTAATTGAATGTGGGAGAGCAGATACAATGAAGGAAGCGTTAAACCTATATGAAGAACAATTGCATCGTTGGAGAATGGAAAATAAAATGAATGAGGTCCTGAAGAAGCAACAAAATAATAATAGCCTATTATGGGCGAACCTTATAGTTAATAGTTTCAGATAGAAAGGGAGGAATTGAGATGAAAAAGAGATTATTAGGAGCAATATTATCAGCAGCACTTTCAATAACGATGGCAATGCCGGCATTCGCGGAAATTATCTGGACTCCGGATAAGCTTCCAGCAGGATATACAACCAATGAATGGGAAAATAAGGATTTTAGTTTCTATTCTGGAACGGCGATAAAGAAAGATACTTATATTTACTATGTAAAAGATTTACATGGAAACTTTATGAAAAATGCAATATTAGCTGGCGGTTCTAAAACAGATGAAAATGGAGTTCTAATTCATGCAAACGGTCATGTTTGTTCTTATGGATCGGAAATGGGATTAACAGAATATGCAAATACACAATCATATATACCAGATGTATGGCACCAGGATAAATCAAAAATTTTAAATGACCATGGGATAAGTAATTATTGGTATGGGACTGATAAATATGGTAGTAGCACAACAAGTCGATGGCTTTGGCTAATGCAAGCTCCAGATGGGACAGAAGATGGACTAAAATATGCCTACTGTTTCAATGAATACGGGTATCTCTATACCAATACCATTACACCAGATGGATATATGGTTAATGAATTTGGCCAGCTTATAATAGATGGAAAGGTAATGACAAGAAAACCTAATGATATTACAACGTGGCATGGTTTTGTTAATTTTGCAATAGGATACTTGGTTTATGATGTGGAAACAAGTGAGCAGCATAAATACGATACACCAAATCCATTTTTCTAAATTATTCTGCTAATAGAATAAAAATTTTTAAGACTATCGGTTAAAACATAATCGGTAGTCTTTTTTATTGCAAATAGAGGAAAATAAAATGAAGAAATGGTTACGGAGACTTGAATTAAAGAGAAAGACGGCTGCTTGTATGGCCATGGTTTTAGCGACAATGGCTTTTCTCCCATACGTTCCGGTAAATATGGTATCCTTTGCAAATTATGCGCAGACGATTGAACCGTCTGCCTGGGTATCTTGGAATCCTAGTTCTTATGGAGGGGAAGCAAATAGTAAAGGATATGCTCCCACTGGCCTAATGTATGAAACCAAAGACTTTCATTTAGGATCGGCAGTAGAAGATGGAAATTTCCCGGCAGGAGCGAAACAATATTTGGTAAAAAATAATAGTTCAACTGAGAGCGGCTATGATGAGTTTGACAAAACGTTTCTTTACTGTGTAGCGGGTCATACTGCTAGTGCTCAGATATATCTTGGCAGCCAGGCGTTTCTTGATGATTATTGGACACCTGATAAAAGACCAGACTTATTTCCCAAAAAAGTTGGGGATGAGAATAGAGAGAAGTTCAACTTTCTCATGAATGTTTACGCCAGTTACATGGGACGTAATGAAAGTGTAGCTGCTTGCAATGATGCTAATACAGGAACTGCAAAATACATTGTTGCTTCTGTTATCAACTGGATTGCTGCAGATGATTGTGGATTTACTGGTGATGACTTTACCGCAGATTTAAAAGTATTTCGTAATAAACGGGACTATAAGGCCATTCTGAAACAGATGAATCCAAACTCTGTAGGTGATAGATCGGTGTTTAATCAGCTCACCAGTACCCAGATTGATTCCAAATATGCAGCCAGAGGGTGTAAGAACTGGGCAGAGTGGATGTTTGGAAATGTATGGGATGCAGCAACGATTACTAAGCAATTTAATGTGGATAGTGAGGAAACGGTTTATTTTGCAAAGATGGATCATGCTTCAGATACTTATACCATTACAATTCCATACTCAAATAATGCAGTAAAAGATTATTACCAACATCTTTCTGCAAAGGATCTATACGGTGACTGGACCTTTACAGGACCAACGGATGCAGGATTGGTTTTTACTTCTATGACTGGGGAAGTGCCAAGTGATGGAACGGGAATAGCCACTCTTTATTGGCCGAATCAAAGTCAAATAGGGGCAGACTTAGCAAAAGACTTAGGCTCTGCACAGCTTGCTACATTTAAATTTTATACTAGAAATCAATATGGATCTAATCCTAATTCCTATGCTTTTGATATATCACAAACTTATTTTGCCGCCAAGATGGATAAAGATTTAGAAGTTCATGTCCGTGTCGGCTCAGGTGCAGCCGGCACAGCGGTAGTAAACCGCTATAAGCATACAGAAGGTTTTGGAGCCAATTATAACGTAGGTCTTAATGCTTTTGATTCTGAAACCGGTAAGCCCCTAGCCGATACTCATTGGGATATTTTAGAAAAGTTTGATGATTCCCAACTTGATAGTACGGATCTGGATTTAAGAAGAGCAGGAGATTATTCTTCCAACTTAGGCTCCCTAACTGGGGCATCATGGGAAGAGGATAGCGGAAATGATGAGGAACGGATAGCCTTAAACTATGATGGGGATACAGGGCTGAATGATTCGGTAGCTAACCTTTATAACCAGGGTAATTCCTCCGGTTCCCAGTTTGACCGTTGGTCTGATCCGGAAAATGATCCATGTAATGCGGATGAGCATATCACGGATTCCAACGGAATACTCCATTATGTAGATTCCAGAGGAAATATCCATAGTGAAGTAGCACATCATGATTCAAGAAGCTATACCTATCAGAAAGGATATTGCAGCGGTCATCCGGCTCCTGTGATTGAGTATGAGGAAGTCCCGGAACCGGAATATGATGAGGAGACCGGGGAACAGACGAATGAAGATGAAATTGAAGCCGTAGAGGAATATAATCAGGAGCTTCACGATACCGCATGGGCTAAATGGCTGGAAGGAGTAAAGGAATGTGAGGCTCGTGTAAAAGAAGGTGGTTTCTTTCATGCCATTGATCCAACTGGAAGGACACAAAGGGAAGCATTAGAGGCAGACCGGGATCAGCTTTATAAGGATTTTATATCATTGAAGTATCAATATTCCGCAAAGGAGCTTCTTCCAGCTTCCGGCTATTCCCTTCACGGAAGCCACCCGGATGATATTCCCATGGAGTGGCGTACAGTAACTTCAAGTGAATATAAAGATTATAAATCCCATGGAATTGACCATTCAGGTGGTAGCTTTAGTGATGGACCAGACATGGAAATGGCCAGCCTGTCAGCAGACGCTGTACAAGTACCGGTTCCTAAAACCGGAATGCCAGATCAGGAAGGTATGTTTGTCAGCTTTGGGACCTCTGATAATGTGGCAGGTTTTGAGGCCGTGACAGAAGTGGCAGAAAAGACAGGAACAGAGGTTGTAAAAGAGTCTGAGACAGAAGTCGTGGAGGATACCGAAACGGTAGAAGAAACAGAAGCAGAGTTGGTGGAAGAGACCGAAGCGGAAACCGTAGAAGAGACTCAGCCAGAAACTACGGAAGTAACAGAACCAGAAA
>NZ_JAWONS010000057.1:0-466 GCF_033342255.1 Clostridium boliviensis | reverse complement strand
CATTCCGGCAGGAGCGCTCGTCCGATGGGTTTTCCCAGACTCTCTTCGTAGTTGGGATCGGTTCCGAGGAACAGCCAATTGATGGCGGTTTTCTCTTTGATAAAGGGGCTGGCCGAAGGATCGTTGTGATTATAGGCCGCGTTTTCTTCAGCGGTCGGAACGCCGCCCTTCTCCTGCAGATCCAACCAATACTGGAACCATTCCGTAAGCGTTTCCTTGGACAGCCCGATTTTGTTGCCGCTGTACAACTCCTCCCCCTTCGTTCGCGCAAAATAACTTAACAGTCCCGTTTGCTCCATCTCATTGGCCATGCCGTAAACGCCCGTCTTTTCACGGATCTTCACACACAGCTCCGCCAGCTCCTCCCAGCTGTAGTTTTCCTCCGGGAAGGTCACGCCGGCCTTTTCAAAAATCTCGGGGTTGTAGATGAACATCTGCGAGTTGATGGAGGTGGCCAGCCCGTACA
>NZ_JAWONS010000056.1:0-390 GCF_033342255.1 Clostridium boliviensis | reverse complement strand
ATGTAGAAGGCGTCTTCCGGAAGGTCGTCGTGTTTCCCTTCCAGGATCTCCTTGAAGCCGCGGACCGTTTCCTTGACGGGTACATAGCGGCCCGGCTTGCCGGTGAAAGCCTCGGCCACATGGAAGGGCTGAGACAGGAAGCGTTCAATCCGGCGCGCCCGGTGTACGACCAGCTTGTCTTCGTCGGAGAGCTCATCCATCCCGAGGATGGCGATGATGTCCTGCAGCTCCTTATAGCGTTGCAGAATCTGCTGTACGCCCCGGGCCGTCTCGTAGTGCTCCTGTCCCACAACCGCCGGACTCAGGATGCGGGAGGTGGAGGCCAAGGGGTCCACCGCCGGATAGATCCCCTTGTCGGCAATCCGCCGCTCCAGGTTGGTCGTGGCATCC
>NZ_JAWONS010000055.1:0-320 GCF_033342255.1 Clostridium boliviensis | reverse complement strand
CCATGTAACCAGTGCAAATGAGATAGTGAGTTACATAAACAATATACTTTGTGCTTTTTTTACTGCGCTGGTACATTTTAATGAAAGCAACTAAAAGGGAATCCCAAAATTGCATTTAGGGGGTCAGGCCAGGGCAATCTGTTGGGATATTTAATGACACACCTGGGGAGACTTTACAATAACTCTTTTTAAATCCATCTCCATTTAACTGGCTCTTAAAAGTTTGTACCATGATAATTTACTATCCAGGCAACAGCACAGACTAGACGAGCGCGAACCCCTTAACAGGCTAAGTGCGAGCGGATCCCCCGGGCCATACT
>NZ_JAWONS010000054.1:0-440 GCF_033342255.1 Clostridium boliviensis | reverse complement strand
CGGGTTTCGTCCAACGCGTCCCGGAGACGGTTTAATTCCGTCACGTCCCGGACATTGGTGATCACGCGCACAACCCGGCCTTCTTCGTCAAAGATCGGACTGCCCGTAATGATGAGCACCTTTCCGTGCTTGTTCGCCTGCACCGTACTGACGGTTTTGCCGGTCTTCAGCACTTCCAGCGTGACGGACTTCTTCAATATCCCTCTCTTCTCCAAATAGCGGACATCCTTGCCGATGTAATATTCCTTCGGAATGCCCGTCAGCCGCTCGATGGCCGAATTGGTATGGAGGGTGATCCCGTTGTGATCGGTGATATAGATGCAGTCATAGGAGTTTTCGATGAGGGTGTTCAGATCCAGCCCGTCGGAGGGCGGAGGGGGAGATGATTTTTCGATGGCCACCCGTTCCAGCAAATATAGGATGCAACCCTCCGGTTCATC
>NZ_JAWONS010000053.1:0-528 GCF_033342255.1 Clostridium boliviensis | reverse complement strand
GTCACCGTCCACCATCTTACGGGGAGAAATTTTCTCTCCGAAACGCGGAGCTGTGGTGTAGAGGCCTAACATGCCTGCCTGTCACGCAGGAGATCGCGGGTTCGAATCCCGTCAGCTCCGCCAATTTTTTGCGGCGGCCATGGCGAAGTGGTTAACGCACCGGATTGTGGCTCCGGCATTCGTGGGTTCGATTCCCACTGGTCGCCCCACACTGGGGAGTAGCCAAGTGGTAAGGCAACGGACTTTGACTCCGTGATGCGTAGGTTCGATCCCTACCTCCCCAGCCATCGATATGAGCCATTAGCTCAGTTGGTAGAGCACCTGACTTTTAATCAGGGTGTCCCAGGTTCGAGTCCTGGATGGCTCACCAGGAAGACCGGAAGACAGGACTCATCCTTATTGAACGCGAGGAGTTCCCTTAGGGGCGCTCCTCGCGCGACGTTTTGATGAGGGTGAAGCCTGGCCGGGAAATGGAAAGAAAAAATCCCTTTGAAGCCCTTGACATTTTCTCTTCACCTGTGATAAGAT
>NZ_JAWONS010000052.1:0-239 GCF_033342255.1 Clostridium boliviensis | reverse complement strand
TTTCGCAAAACCAAACGGAGGGAGTGCGCCCTCCCGGTCGACGGGGCACACTCCCTCCGCACTTTTCATTAGGCCATCTCGGGTTTTTCGTGGAAACCGCCTGCCTTTTCCGGTCCGTCCTCCTCCGGCGGCTTGGTGGGGGTCGTCACCACCCGCTTGATAAACAGGGCGAGGATCAGAGCGAGGACGGACAGGAGGAATCCGAAGGTGAAGGCCTGTTTGACGCCGGCAGCCAGGGC
>NZ_JAWONS010000051.1:0-365 GCF_033342255.1 Clostridium boliviensis | reverse complement strand
GGAACGGGACCGGAACGAGATCCTGCGCAAGCTGGTGGACATCCAGTACAACCGGAATGACATCAATTTCGTCCGGGGGACCTTCCGGGTTCGCGGAGACGTGTTGGAGATTTTCCCGGCGTCCCGGAGCGAACAGGCGGTGCGGGTGGAGTTTTTCGGTGACGAGATCGAGCGAATTCGGGAAATCGACGTGCTGACGGGAGAAATCGTCGGCGATCGGGAACACGTTGCCATCTTCCCCGCCTCCCACTACGTCACCGCTTCCGATGTGATGGCCCGCGCCCTCCGGGACATCGAAGCGGAGTTGGAAGAGCGGCTGAAGGAGCTGCGCGCGCAAGGCAAGCTGCTGGAGGCCCAACGGTTGG
>NZ_JAWONS010000050.1:0-310 GCF_033342255.1 Clostridium boliviensis | reverse complement strand
CAGGGAATCGATCTGCCCGCGGAGGAGTCGGCCTATGCTGCGGCGGTCGAAGGGATGCGAACCTACTGCGACCGGCTGGGGGAAGTCCGGCGCCTCGACGAACAGCTGGAGGATTCCCGCCGCCGTCAGGCCCTTTTGGAGCAAAACCGGGACGAGGTCATCGCCGATGTGGACGAACTGAAGGGGGAGCTCCGCTTCATTTGCGATGAGCTAGAAACAGCACGTCTGCGTTTGGAGCAAGTGAATAAGCGGCTCGAAGCGATGGGTGCCGAGGCGATCCGCGCGCGGATCGCCGGGGTGGAACGCCGTC
>NZ_JAWONS010000049.1:0-52614 GCF_033342255.1 Clostridium boliviensis | reverse complement strand
CGGAAGCAAAAAGAGCCAGCTTTCCATGGATGGAAAGTATGTGATGACGGAGAACGGACCCAAGTGGCATGAACAGGCAGAAGCAGTTGTGGGTTATGTGCTGGAGCACCAGTCATTGGAAGGTCTTGTTAATGAAGAGGGGTACACGGATTCAGTATCTTCTGTCAGCATTAACTTAATGGGATTTGTCAACGGAGTAAAAGACTGTTTAAACCAGGCAGGAAAGCAGTAGAGTTATAGCTAAATCCCGGAAACCGGCACATAGTGCCCTTTCCGGGATTTTTTATTTTTACACAATGAGGGGAATGTGATAAGATAAAAGCGGCATGTTAAAAGAAGGAGCTTAATCATGAAAAAAAAGAAATCGGCACACATGGCCGCGCTTTACGGAATGCTGATTGCACTTGCCTTTGTTCTCAGCTTTGTTGAAAGTCTTATACCAATTTCTCTGGGAATACCGGGTGTTAAGCTGGGACTGGCAAATCTTGTGACTGTTGTCGGACTTTATACGGTAGGAACTGCTGGAACTGTAGTTGTTTCTCTTCTTCGAATTGTACTGACAGGTTTTACATTCGGAAATTTATTTGCCATGCTGTACAGTCTGGCTGGCTGGGGACTTAGCATTGCGGTTATGGTTATTTGCAAAAAGAAAAACTGGTTTGGAACTTCAGGAATCAGCATTCTGGGGGGGATCGGCCATAACATCGGGCAGATTACAGTCGCTGCATTTGTGGTAAAGCAGGCGGGAGTATTTTTTTACCTTCCCATGCTGCTGATTGCAGGCACAGCGGCTGGGCTAGTTATAGGAATACTGGGGTCCATGATAATTAGCAGAATTAAAGAGGTTATAAAAAAATTGTATTAAATAAAAAAATATTGTATTGTGTTACTGTTTTGTCAAAGGTATAATGGGAAAGACAATAGGTGGAATGAACTCCAGGAGGAATAGCAGAATGATTGATATGGCAATTAAGAAACTGGTAACTTATGGACTGGAAACAGGGCTGATCAGTGAGGCAGACCGTTATTATGCAGTGAATCAAATTCTCGATGTATTGTGGATGGACGAGTATGAAGAGCCTGAGGAAGAGCCGGGGAAGACAGATCTTAAGGAGGTGCTTGGACAAATGCTTGATTATGCATTTGAGACTGGTATCATTCCCGAAAACAGTATTACATACAGGGATTTGCTGGATACGAAGCTGATGAACTGTCTGATGCCCAGGCCCAGTGAAGTGGGAACCAGATTCTGGGGGCTTTACAATCATCAGTCACCTCAGGCAGCCACTGATTATTATTATAAACTGAGTCAGGACTCTGATTACATCAGGCGGTATCGGATAAAAAAGGATATGAGATGGGTGACACCATCCAAATACGGAGATCTGGATATCACCATTAATTTATCAAAGCCCGAGAAAGATCCCAAAGCTATAGCAGCAGCAAAGCTTGCGAAGCAGAGCGGTTATCCCAAATGTCAGCTTTGCATGGAAAACGAAGGGTACGCGGGAAGAACGGATCAGCCCGCCAGAAACAATCACAGAATTATACGGTTAACCATCAATGACAGCCAATGGGGATTTCAGTACTCTCCCTATGTTTATTATAACGAACACTGTATCGTGTTTAACGGAACCCATACTCCTATGAAAATTGAAAGGGAAACCTTTGTAAAATTATTTGATTTTGTTAAACAGTTTCCTCATTATTTTCTTGGATCCAATGCGGACCTTCCGATTGTAGGGGGATCCATTTTATCCCATGATCATTTTCAGGGAGGGAATTATGAATTTGCAATGGCAAAGGCTCCCGTTAAAGAGCAGTTTTGCATCGACGGATTTGATGGTTTGACAGCCGGCATTGTGAAATGGCCCATGTCTGTATTACGTACAAGAAGCAGAAACCCGGAAGATTTAATCGAGCTTGGTTCCAGAGTGCTGAAAGCCTGGAGAGCCTATACCGATGAATCGGCCTTTATTTTTGCAAGTACCGGCGGACAACCTCATAATACAATTACTCCCATCGCAAGAAAGCGGGGGGAAGAATATGAACTGGATCTTGTATTGAGAAATAACATAACAACGGAAGAATTTCCATATGGCGTTTATCATCCGCATGAGGAGCTTCACCATATTAAGAAAGAAAACATCGGTTTAATTGAAGTGATGGGTCTTGCTGTTCTTCCTTCCAGACTGAAGGATGAACTGAATCTGATATCGGAATACCTGATTGAAGGAAAAGACATAAGAAGCAGCGAAACAATTGAAAAGCATGGAGACTGGGTGGATTCCTTCCGTACTAATTATGAATCCTTTACAAAGGATAATATAGAGGAAATATTAAAGAAAGAGGTTGGACTTGTCTTTGAACGTGTGCTGGAGGATTGCGGCGTCTTTGCGTGCAATGATACCGGAAGAGAAGGGTTTGTACGTTTTCTCTCCAGTATGGGTTTTCATCTGGTGCCACAATAGAAAGATTGTGAGAATATAAGAGAGAATCATGTTTGTAATTATCGCCCCTTTGAGTTATATTCTAGTGGGAACGGTTGGGAAGCTTCCGTTTACTGAATACGGAACCGGACTGATGAGCCGGAGGGGGACATAATAACAGTCATGAAGCAGATAGAAAATAAGACACTGAGAACGCTTACAGAGTATGGACTGATTACGTTCAGCATCTGGATAATGGTGGTGGGGATTTACTTTTTTAAATTTCCCAACAATTTTGCTTTCGGAGGTGTAACCGGGCTTGCGACTGTAATCAGTGCATTGACCCATTGGTCAGCCAGCGAATTTACCACAATTGTTAACACAGTACTGCTAGCGCTCGGATTTCTATTTTTAGGACGGAGCTTTGGTGTTAAGACAGTTTATGCCAGTGTCATGATGTCGGTGTTCTTATATATCCTGGAAAAGGTATGCCCGATTTCCAGACCGCTGACAAGTGAACCGCTGCTGGAACTGATTTTTGCTATACTTCTGCCCAGTATTGGATCAGCAATCCTGTTTAATATTGGAGCCTCCAGCGGAGGCACAGATATAATTGCTATGATATTAAAAAGGTATACCAGTTTTAACATTGGAACAGTACTGTTGTTAGTGGATGTAACCGGAGTGATTATCGCTTATTTTGTTTTTGGCCCTCAGACGGGATTATTTTCTTCCCTGGGATTAATGGCGAAGTCACTGGTAATTGATGATGTTATAGAAAATATGAATCTTTGTAAATGTTTCAGTATCATTTGTGATGATCCCGCTCCGATCTGCGATTATATTATTCACGGACTGAATCGAAGCGCTACTGTGTATGAAGCCCAGGGGGCTTACAGCCATCACAAAAAGACGGTGATCCTGACAACCATGAAGCGTTCCCAGGCACTGAAGCTTCGGAATTATATACGAAGGGTTGAGCCGTCAGCTTTTGTACTCATTTCTAATTCAAGTGAAATTATTGGCAAGGGTTTTCTTGCGGGTTAATGAATAAAAAAGGGGCTGTCGCACTAAGTAATTAGCGCGCAGCTCCTTTTTCATGCAAAAAAACAGTATAAGATTTAGAGATTCAAACAGCTTTTTGATTAACGGTCTGAATCAAATAATTCTGTTAATTAATAGGCTGGCCATCCATTACTGAAATACAGGTCGCTGATCAATAAGGTTGGATTTCCGTTATTTTCAGCATCATATGCATGGCGTGCAATTATATAGTTATTTCCGTTCTTATATACATCTTGACCACCCGGACCCTTCCATCTGGAATTGCCAGAATCTAAGATGGTGCCGCCTCCGTTAGTCATGCTTGTCCCATTCTTATCCACAAATGGTCCTGTAATGCTTTTAGACCGGCCATAGATGATCTTATAAGTACTGTTTACGCCCTGGCAGCACACACCGATAGATGCAAAGAGATAATAATATCCGTCCTTGTAAATTATGGAGCCGGCCTCTATGCCTCCTGATTTAATCGCAATGGAATAAATGGTACCATTCGGCTTCATTGTAGTCTTATTCAGTTCTACAATATGCAGACCGTCAAACCAGGAACCAAAAACAAGCCAGGGACTCCCGTTTGTGTCAATTACCAGGTTGGGATCAAGAGCATTGTATGAATTGGTCCCGTTTTTTGAAGAGATAACCATTCCGTCATCCCTCCAGTCGCCAGATAAAATACTGGAGCAGGAAGTAAGCCCTATGGCTGAATTATTTTTTCCAAATTCTGATACGCAGTAGTACATGTAATAACGTCCATTATAATATTCAATATCCGGGGCCCATACATCATTTGATCCCATACCAGGAGCATAGGACCTCCACCAGGGCAGTTCTGATTCAAAAATCTGCACTCCATTTTGCCAGGTCTTTCCATCTGTGGAGTATTTCATTGCCAACCCCTTACCGGTATAAGGTGACCACCAGAGATTCCCCTCTTTAATCAGTGCAGGGTCGTGTGTACCCACGTCACCGGTAAGATTCCAAAAGGCAGCCTGAACCGGCACTGTGCTTATCAGTGTAACAAGCACGATTACTGAAATTAATCGCAATAAAAGTTTTCTTCTTAATATTGATCCCATATTTAAATACCTCCTTTATTATAATTATATTGTGTGACTATTGAAATGAATCTTAATATTTTTTTGGTTATTTCTTAATACATCGCACAGATCATTAATAAACTTATAGGATGGAAAAACCGGTCAGCATTTATTTGAACTAAAAACAGCATAAGATTTAGATATTAAAATAGCTTTTTGCATAATAAATTATATGTAACAGTTAACAATATAAGTTAAAATGACGAAAATGTGCTTTAACACTTTAAAAACACATAAATTTAAAGTAATAAAATTGACGGAGGTTATTTTTTGTAGTATGATACAAATTAAGTTCTAAACAGGACAAGTTTTGGAAGGAAGAGGAGAGAAATTATGAAAAAGAAAGCGAAAGCATTATCCCTGGCACTTGCAGGTGTCATGATGTTATCCCTTGCCGCGTGCTCCGGCAAAGCACCTGAAAAGACGGAGGCGCCTGCAGACACCACTGCAGCACAAAGTTCTGAATCAGCAGGAGGGACTGAAACAACTGCAGCTAAAACGGCAGATGGGAAACAATATAAGATTGGAGTTCTTCAGCTGGTTCAGCATACGGCTCTTGATGCTTCCAATAAAGGGTTTATCCAGGCGCTTGATGACGCAGGACTTAATTATACGGTTGATCAGCAGAATGCTTCCGGTGACCAGCCTACCTGTCAGACCATTGCCAGCAAGCTGGTGAATGATGGCGATGATTTAATTCTTGCCATTGCAACTCCGGCAGCCCAGGCTGTAGCAGGTGCAACCAGTGAAATTCCGGTTCTGGTAACTGCTGTTACGGACCCGGCAGCTTCTGATCTGGTTGAAAGCAATGATATGCCTGGAGGCAATATCAGTGGAACTTCAGATCTGACTCCGGTAAAGGAACAGATCTCGTTATTAAAGAAGATTCTTCCTGATGCAAAAACCGTAGGTATTCTTTACTGTACTGCAGAATCCAATTCTGAAATCCAGGCAAAGATGGCAAAGGAAGCGATTGAGGCGGCCGGCATGACAGCCGTGGATTATACTGTTTCCAGTTCCAATGAGATCCAGACTGTTGTAACCTCCATGGTAGGTAAAGTAGATGCGATTTATGCGCCCACTGATAACACCATTGCGGCTGGTATGGCAACAGTAGCGATGATTGCCAATGAAAATAAACTTCCTACGATCTGCGGAGAGGATGGGATGGTAAAAGCTGGCGGTCTTGCAACTTATGGTATCGATTATTACGAACTGGGATACTTGACCGGACTGCAGGCAGTTAAGATCTTAACGGAGGATGCCGATGTTTCCCAAATGCCAATTGAATACCTTCCTCTTGAGAAGTGCAAACTATCTGTAAATGAAGAGACTGCAAAGGCACTGGGGATTGATTTATCCGGTCTGAAATAATACGAAATATAAATGGTAGAAACTACAGGCGGCCAGAAAAACGACCGCCTGTAATCCATAGATGCTTTACATAAAAGATGAATCATACATTTTTTATGTAAGGCATTTATGTCAGTGTAAAGAAGACAACGGAGGAATGATAGATGAGCGGTTTAATAGTATCCCTTCAGGACGCAGTAGTTCAGGGTGTTTTGTGGGGGATTATGGTGTTGGGTGTTTATATCACCTTTAAATTATTGGATATAGCGGATCTGACTGTAGATGGAAGCTTTGCACTTGGCGGCTGTGTCTGCGCTGTTATGATCCTGAACTTTCATATGGACCCGTGGGTTGCCCTGGCAGTGGCGGCAATTGCAGGAATGGCAGCTGGTGCGGTGACAGGATTGTTACATACAATCTTTGAAATTCCTGCAATTTTAGCGGGAATATTGACCCAGATAGGATTGTGGTCTGTTAATCTTCGGATTATGGGAGGCAAGAGTAATGTTCCACTTTTAAAGACAGATACCATTATGTCCAGATTCATTGATATTACAGGGTTCAATAAACCGATTGCTTCTCTTTTGATTGGTATTGGAATTGCAGTAATAATGATTGTGCTTCTTTACTGTTTTTTTGGAACGGAAATCGGAAGTGCCATGCGTGCTACCGGTAATAATGAATCCATGATCCGCGCCCAGGGCGTTAATACCAACTGGACCAAGCTTTTAGCTCTTGTAATCAGCAACGGACTGGTTGGAATATCAGGCGGTCTTGTCTGCCAAAGCCAGAAATATGCAGATATTGGTATGGGAACCGGCGCGATTGTCATCGGTCTGGCAGCAATTGTCATCGGAGATGTGCTGATGGGACGTCTGCGTTCATTTGGAAGTAAGCTGACTTCTGCAGTAGTGGGCTCCGTCCTCTATTTCGTGATCCGTGCGGTTGTATTGAGAATGGGTATGAATGCCAATGATATGAAACTTTTATCAGCAGCGATTGTTGCAGTGGCTCTTTGCGTACCTGTTGTGGTAAGAAAACTTCGTTTAAAAAATTCTTACACAGAAGGAGGAGAATGATCATGCTTGATATTAAGAATGTAAGAAAAACATTTAACAAGAATACAATCAATGAGAAAAAAGCGCTGAACGGCATTCACCTTCATCTGAATGAGGGGGATTTTGTTACGGTGATCGGCGGAAACGGAGCTGGCAAGTCTACCATGTTAAATATGATTGCAGGTGTATATCCCATTGATTCCGGAAAGATTGAGATTGATGGTATTAACATTTCCAGATATCCGGAATATAAGAGAGCCAAGTACATTGGAAGAGTGTTCCAGGATCCAATGATGGGTACAGCTGCCGGAATGGAGATTCAGGAGAATATGGCACTTGCTTACAGAAGGGGGAAAACAAGAGGCTTATCATGGGGAATAAAATCCGATGAGAAGGCATTTTATTATGAAGCGATTCAAAAGCTGGGACTGGGACTGCAGGACCGGATGACCAATAAGGTAGGACTTCTTTCCGGAGGGCAGAGGCAGGCGCTTACGCTTTTGATGGCAACACTTCAAAAGCCCAGGCTCCTTTTGTTAGATGAGCATACAGCTGCACTGGACCCTAAGACAGCCAGAAAAGTTCTTGATATCACGCAGGAAATTGTAGCGGAGCAGAATCTTACCACACTCATGATTACTCATAATATGAAGGATGCGATTCAGATTGGAAACCGGCTGATTATGATGCATGAAGGCCGTATCATATATGATGTTTCAGGAGCAGAAAAGAAAAAACTGGAAGTAGAAGATCTGCTGAAAAAGTTTGAGGAAGCAAGCGGAGAGGAATTTACAAACGACCGTATGATTCTTGCTAAGTAAATGAAAGATCAGGACCTGGGGCTTTTAAGAGAAGCTTCCGGTCCTTTTTTTAACTGATTTGTAACATAATCTTAATAATTTTTTGAAATTCACATGTCGCATAATGTAACAATTTGTGATATACTGTAGCAGATAGGCTCATAAACTGAATCGGTCAGCCGACGAATATATGAGGATGGAGAGAAAACACAGGATGGAAAACAACGAGAAAAAAGACTACATAATCCGTTTGGATAAAGCAAAAAAGAAACGTAATAAAAATGATTATAAAAAAATACTTATACTTGCAGGTTCTGCAGTTCTCCTGGTAACGGTTGCTACTGCGGCAGGTATAGCTGTCAGGAAGCAAAAGAGTGCAAGACCTGCTTCAGCTACAGCCTCGGAAGCAGTTGGAGCGAAGGCAGCCGACGGTTCTGAGCAAAAGAAGGATAATGAAGCGGAACAAAAAGCGAAAGAGGCCATGGAACGGGAAAGCGTGATCGGATCCTATAAAAACCTTGGTGTTGTTCAGGTAAGCGGATATTTAAATGTCCGTAAGGAACCGGGGACAGATGCAGACGTTATTGGAAAACTGCTGGGAGACAGCGCCTGTGATATTTTAGAAGATACGAAGCAGGGTTGGTACCACATCAAATCCGGCGGTATTGAAGGATATATTACTTCAGAGTATGTATTAACCGGAGAAGATGCTAAGAAGAAGGCCCAGGATCTGGTAAAGCTCAGGGCTGTCGTACAAACGGATAATCTGAATATCAGAAAAGAACCGTCTACGGATTCCGATGTGGTAGGACAGGCACTTACGGATGAACGGTATGAAGTGGTGGGACAGTCCGATGGATGGGTACAGACACCAACCGGATATATGTCTGCTGACTATGTGAAACTTGAATATTCCATGAACGAAGCCAGGAAGCTGGATTTAAAAGCCATGGTATTCAACTATTATAAGAATATTGGAATTTCTGATGTGGATAATTATCTCAATGTCAGACAGGAACCGAATGAGAGCGCGAAGATCATTGCTAAGATGCCAAGTAAGGCAGCCGGTAATATTCTTGAGACAACAGATGACGGCTGGTATAAGATCCAGTCTGGAAAAGTAACCGGTTATGTGAAGTCAGACTTTATTCTGACCGGTCAGCCGGCAAAGGATGAGGCCATGCAGGTTGCGGAACTGATGGCGGTGGTGAATACCGATATGCTTAATGCCAGAACGGAGCCATCCACTGATGCCAAGATATGGACCCAGATTTCTAACAATGAGAAATATCCGGTATTAAAGCAGATTGACGGCTGGATTGAGATTGAACTGGAAGAAAACAGCAGTGCATTTGTTTCTACCGATTACGTTGATGTCCGCTATGCCCTGCCGGAAGCCATTAAATTCTCTCCTCTTGAAGAGAAAGCCAATGCGCAGTCCTCTTTAAGAACTCAGATTGTTAATTACGCCCTTCAATTTCTGGGCAATCCATATGTATGGGGAGGAACCAGCCTGACAAAAGGAGCGGACTGCTCCGGATTTACAATGTCTATCTATAAAAAGTTTGGTATAGGACTGCCTCATTATTCCGGTTCCCAGTCAGGTATGGGAAAAGCGGTCAAGTCAGGTGATATGAAACCAGGTGATCTGCTCTTTTATGCAAGCAGCGGAGGGAAGGTCAATCATGTTGCCATGTATATTGGAAATGGGCAGATTGTTCATGCAGCAAGCCGGAGAACCGGAATAAAGATTTCCACATGGAATTACCGTACTCCTGTAAGAATAAGAAATTTAGTCGGAGATTAATATACTCCCGGAATGGATTAAAATCTGTTCCGGGAGTTTTTTTATGCCATTTGGGTTTACAAATATTTTCCAATGATCTATAATTAGGAAAAGCGTAATATTTTTAAAAACATAACGGTTAGGAGGGGATTATTTGAAGACAGGTGCTGTCATTACCGCAGCGGGACATAAGCGTACAGCCAATTCATTCAGTCCCATGCTGCCAATCGGGCATACGACTGTGATCAGAAGGATTATTATGACCCTGAAACGGTGCGGCGTAGATCCCATTGTGGTGATTACCGGCAGGGATGGCAAGGAGGTAGAAAAACATATATCCAAATTACGGGTGATATGCTTAAGAAATGAGGATTACGAGAATACACAGATGTTCGACAGCATTGGGATGGGGCTTCGCTACATAGAAGATCTGTGCGACAGAATTCTGATTCTTCCGCCCAAATTCCCCATGCTTCTTCCGGAAACGATTCAAAAGATAATGGATTGCAGCGGGGCTGCATCCTGTCCGGTATATGAAGGAAGAAGGGGGCACCCGGTTATGATAGATAAAACTCTGATTCCAACACTGCTTTCATACCGGGGAGAAAGAGGGTTGGGCGGTGCGCTCAGACAAGCAGGCATTAATGAGCTGGTGGAGGAGATCCAGGTAGAGGATAAAGGAATCATTGAAGCGATTGAGGCAGAAGGGGTGTCTGCTTATTCTCCCCATCCTGGACATCCGGCTATGCACCCATCCGTCAGTCTGCATCTGGAATTTGATGAAGTGTTCTTCGGTCCTGAGATGGCCCAGTTTTTAATGCTGATTGAACACGCCGGGTCAATGCAGACAGCATGCCGTCATATGAATATGTCTTACAGCAAGGGGTTCAAAATGTTAAAGAATGCGGAAAGTCAGCTGGGATATCCATTACTGATTACTCAGTCCGGAGGCCTGGAAGGGGGATTTTCCCAGCTTACGCCAAAGGCAGTAAGCCTGATGGAGAAGTATGTGGCACTGGAAAAAGAATTGAAAGGAAAGGCAGAGGAACTGTTTAATAAATACTTTGAGGAGGGTTTATAATGAGACAGCTGTTTCGTGAAGTACTATCTACACTATTACAGGGGGAAGATGCCGTTCTGGTTACCATTATTGCAAGCTCAGGCTCCACGCCCAGGGGAACCGGCTCCCATATGCTGGTACGCCAGGACGGGACGACTGCCGGTACCATCGGCGGAGGCGCTGTGGAATTTAAGTCTGTTGAACGGGCGTTAAAAGCAATGAAAGACAAGCGCTCCTATACCCATGGTTTTGTGCTGGGAAAAGAACAGGTGGCAGATTTGGGGATGATCTGCGGCGGAGATGTAGTGGTTTATTTTCAATATCTGGATCATGAAAATCTGGATTTTCAAACGGTTTGCAGTGAGATAGACAAAGCATTTGAACGGGATGAGAACAGCTGGCTTATTATGGATATTACTGATGAAGCAGCGTGGGGGCTGGGAATTTATAATGAATCTTCCGGATTTTTGGGAATCGAAGGACCGGATGAAGCGGGTAAGGCAGAAATGATTAAGAATAAATCGGTACAATTTTCCGCCGGAGGACGCAGATATTATAGTGAGCCCTTTGTCAGCGCCGGCTGTGTTTACATATTTGGGGGAGGACATGTTGCCCAGGAGATCGTTCCGGTTCTTGCTCATATTGGTTTTAAATGTGTGGTATTTGACGACCGGGAGGAATTTGCCAATAGAACGTTATTTCCTGCAGCAGAGAAGGTTATTACAGGAGATTATCAGAGGATTTTTGATTATCTGGAGATTCGGGAATTCGACTATGTGTGTATCATGACCAGGGGGCATCAGTCAGATTATATTGTGCAGAGACAGGTTCTGACCAGGAATGCATGTTATGTAGGAGTGATCGGAAGCAGAAAAAAACTGGCTGCTATAAAAGAAAAACTGATGGCAGACGGAATTCCTGGTGATAAAATTGACCGCTGTCACAGCCCTATCGGACTGGAAATATATGCAGAAACACCTGCTGAGATAGCAATCAGTGTAGCTGGCGAGTTAATCAGCGTAAGAGCAGGACGGGAAGGAAGACACAGATAATGGGTAAAAGTCTTTTTTTAAAGGGAGATTCGGGAGAGGGAAAGACTACACTTCTTTTTCAGTGTCTGAAGCCTTACCGGGCTGTTACGGGAGGCTTTTTTTCCCAACGGTTAGTGGATGAAAACGGAGATACAGCCGGGTTTAGGCTGGCATCTGCAAAAGAGGAGTGGGAACCGAAGGGAGTTTACAGGGAAGGGCTTGCTGATGTGTTCCTGAGACGTACAAAAGACGGTATGGTTTTATTTCCTCAGGTATTTTTGAGTACCGGAAGGAAGCTGCTTACCGGTAATGGAGAGGAGAAGTTCATACTGATGGATGAGATTGGCGGAGCTGAGCTTTTGATTCCTGAATTTATGGAAGCGGTGCATGACTGCCTGGATGGTCCGAAACTTTGTATCGGAGTGATTAAAAGCCGGAAAAATTATGCGACGATGATGAGCCGCAATGGAAGCTGTCCCTTCGCTCCCCGGCTTCGGGATATGCTGGAAGCAGAGGTTTTAAAAAATCAGGATAATCAGCTTTTAACCTATTGGAGAAAGGATACAGAAACTGCCAGAGAGAGAGTCTTAAACTATATAAGAGAAGGGATTTCATAAGTGGGAATAAGGGAAAAACGTTATAATAATCATCTTTATCTGATTGGGGTATTTTTTGTGCTCTGCTTTTTTGGCTCGTTTCTTTTGGGACGTTATCCTGTTTATCCGGTGACACTGGTAAAAGTTCTGCTGTCCCGTGTACTTCCCATTGAAACTGCCTGGCCTTCCCAGGTTGAAACTGTTGTATTTAAAGTCAGGCTTCCAAGAGTCTTAATGGCTGCACTGATCGGTGCAGGTCTTTCCTTTGCAGGAGCAGCCTACCAGGGAATCTTTAAAAACCCCATGGTTTCGCCTGATGTACTGGGAGCATCCTCAGGTGCCGGATTTGGAGCCGCTTTAGGATTGTTCCTTTCTTTGGGATACGGCGGCGTTTCCCTTTGTGCATTTGTTTTTGGCCTGACGGCTGTGGGAATTGTCTGCCTTGTAAGCAGCCGTGTTCCCTATAATCAGGTGCTGGGTCTGGTACTTTCCGGCATTATGGTCAGTTCTCTTGCCAATGCGGCTGTTTCGTTTATCAAGCTTGTGGCAGACCCCACCAATACGCTGCCGGTCATTACCTACTGGCTTATGGGAAGTCTGGCTTCCATACGCCAAAAAGATGTATTCTTTGCAGCCCCCTGGATTTTGATTGGAATTATCCCGATTTATCTTCTCAGATGGAGAATTAATGTATTAAGTCTTGGGGATGAAGAGGCAAAAAGCATGGGAATCCATACAGGAAGACTGAGGCTTGTCGTAGTGCTTGGTGCTACTCTGATTACATCTGCATCAGTATCCGTAAGCGGTTTAATCGGCTGGGTAGGCCTGGTTGTTCCCCACCTGGCACGAATGCTGGTTGGCAGTGACTACAGGAGACTTTTGCCGGCGTCCCTGCTTCTTGGAGGAGGCTTTCTTCTGATTGTAGATAACTTTGCAAGACTACTTACGACCAGTGAGATACCCATTGGTATTTTAACTGCTTTTGTGGGAGCACCATTTTTCCTGTATCTTATTTTAAAAGAAGGAAACAGGCTATAAAGGGGGACTATTATGGAATTAATGATTAAGAATCTGGAATTCTCCTATCAGAAGCATTCAGTCTTAAAAAAAACCTCTTTTACATTGAAGGGTGGGCAGCTGGTCTGTGTTCTGGGGAAAAACGGAACGGGAAAAAGTACCTTGTTCCGCTGTATTCTGGGATTTTTAAAGGGTTTTTCAGGGACTATTTATATTGATGAAAGGAAACAGGAGGATTATACAGAAGGGGAGCTTGCAAAAAAAGTTGCGTATATTCCCCAGAATCACGATACGGTATTCGATTTTCCGGTAATTGATATGGTAATGATGGGAACTGCGGCCACTCTGTCTTTGTTTGGCTCTCCTGGAAGAGAGGAAAGAAAAAAAGCCATAGAGGCGCTTGAGATGATGGGGATCGAAGGCTTAAAAGACCGGATTTACAGCCAGTTAAGCGGCGGTGAGCAGCAGCTTGTACTCATAGCCAGAGCAATTGCCCAGGATGCCAGGATTCTTCTGCTTGATGAGCCTTGTGCCAGTTTAGATTACGGGAATCAGATCAGAGTCATGAAAGAGTTAAAGAATTTATCGGAAAAAGGTTATCTGATTGTGATGTCCACTCATAATCCGGAACATGCATTTTATTTTGCCCATCAGGCCATGGTCATGATGGAGGGGGTAGTTGCAGCGCTGGGAGAACCGTCGAACGTATTGACTAAAGAGCTGCTTCAGAGGCTTTATCAGGTACCCATTGATATTTATGAGGATGGACGCAGTGGTAGAAAAATATGCATGCCAGGGAAGGAGAACAATAGATGTGGGAACTATATGATAGTCTGATTGAGCCGATTCCAGCTGATGTAAGAGTAAGTGATTATCTTACAGGGAATTACTGTACGCTGGTAACTGCAGGGGACTGTATGGGGGCAGCAGCTACAAATCCTTTAAGTACGGTGAAAAGAGCAGGAAAAGAAGTGGGGGAGATGTCCTTAAAGGAAGCAGCGGGAATGATAAAATCATGGAATTTTGTTGAGGCAAGTATTGGTGCAGCGGCGGTAAATGCATTTTACAATCAGGCTGAGTGTCTGGAACACCTTAATAAAACCGGGCAGATCACCATGCTGTCCGGTGAAGATACATTTTTGGCGCATAAAGAAGATTTCAGAGGGAAAAAAGTTGCAACTATCGGACATTTTTGCTATGCAGAGGAATTTTTAAGGGAAGCCGCCACCTGTGTCATTCTGGAGCGGAATCCAAGAGAGAACGATTATCCGGATACTGCCTGCGAATTCCTGCTTCACGATATGGATTACGTGTTTATTACAGGACTTACACTGGTCAATAAAACCCTGCCGAGACTTCTTAAATTAACACGGAATGCAAAAGTTATTTTAGTGGGACCAAGCATTCCCCTGGCACCCCAGCTCTTTGAGTTGGGTGTCAGCGAGCTTGCAGGAACCTTAATTCGTGACAGAATACAGTTGAAAGAAATGGTAAAAAACGGTGAATATAAAGCGGTAATACGTGCTGGTACTCCGATTCGCATTACCGGAAAATAAATATTGCCCAAATGGCAGAATGGAGGATTTATGAGAAAATTTAGAGGAGGATTAGTTCTGGCAGCTGCACTTTGCACCGTTTTTTTCATGTATGGCTGTCAACAGGGGGAAACAAAGGAAACAGCAGCTGTTAAGACGGAGGCAGCTTCTTTCCCATCTTCTGAGAGTGCAAAAGCAGGTTCTTTTGAAAACACCAGTGATAAAACCCGTGTGTTTACGGACTCAGCAGGACGGGAGGTAACACTGCCGGAAGAAATTCATAAAATTGCACCCTCCGGTCCACTGGCACAGATCGTACTATACACCGTTGCACCGGACAAGCTTGCAGGTCTTGCAGCGGATTTTACAGATGGTGCAAAAAAGTATATTGATGAGAAATACTGGGGACTGCCCAGGTTCGGACAGTTTTATGGGAAAAACGCAAATCTGAACATGGAGGCTCTGATTGCTGCAAAACCCGATGTTATCATCGATATCGGTGAGGCGAAAAAGACAGTCAAGGAAGATATGGATGCATTGTCTGAGCAGTTAGGGATACCGGTAGTGTTTGTAGAGGCAGACTTAGATTCCATGAGTGCTGCTTATAAAATGCTGGGAGAGATTACTGGAGAGACAGGGCAGGCCGAAAAGCTGGCTGATTACTGCGACAGCACATTGAAAAAATCTGAAGCGGTCAAGGCTTCCCTGGTGGCAAATCAAAAAAAATCGGTTTATTTTGCAATCGGAGACAATGGACTGCATACCAATGCGGAAGGTTCCATACATGCCCGGGTAATAGAACAGATCGGGGCTGAGAATGCGGCAAAGGTAGAACAGGCATCCAGCGGAGGCGGAAGTGAAGTGTCGATGGAGCAGCTTCTTCTCTGGCAGCCGGATATTATTCTGGCAGATTCACAAGCTCTCTATCAGACTATTACAACAGATTCCGTCTGGGCTGAATTAAATGCTGTGAAGGAAGGACGTGTTTATCAGATTCCATCAGCTCCTTACAGCTTCATGAGTAATCCTCCTTCCGTCAACCGGCTGATCGGTATTCTCTGGCTTGGCAACCTTGTTTATCCGGAGCAGTATCATGAAGATGTAAAGGCTGATGTTAAAACATTTTATGATTTATTTTATCATGTGCAGCTTACCGATGCACAGGCAGATGATATTGAAAAATAAGAGATTAGTTTAGCAGCTGATCTATTTCTTTCATTTGTTCAGGCGTAAGCTTTCCAAGTTCCATGGCCCCGGCATTTTCCTTTATCTGCTGTGGGGTTTTAAAGCCTGGAATTGGAATGGTCACGCTGCTTTTTGCCCAGATCCAGGCGAGTGAGCCCTGTACCAGGGTTCTTCCGTTACTGGTAAGAATATCCCGCACTTTATTAAGCTTTTTTAAAACTTCCGGTGCAGGTCTTCCATTTTTAAAGACTGCTTCTGTCCAGGAATGGCCTGCACCTCTGACATCATCAGGGGAAAGCAAGGAATCCTGGTTGAATTTACCACTTAATAATCCCATGGCGAGAGGACTGCGGTTGATGCTTGCAAGATTTCTTTCCTCGCAGAGCTGAATCATCTCGGGGGAATCCTGAAGAATATTTAACTGATGCTGAATGGCACTGCAGTTCCTGTTCTCTGAAAAAAGTTTTGCTCCGTTTACCAGATCGGTACTCCAGCCGTAGGTTCTGATTTTTCCTTTCTCTGTCATTCGTTCCAGAGTATCCAGAACTGTTTCCATCTCTGACAATCCTATCTCCCAGACATGAAGCTGATACAGATCAATGGTATCTGTTTTTAAACGGCGCATGGAGGCCTCGCAGGCTCTTTCTATATATCCAGGATCTAAATTGTAACCGTTTAACGTACGTGTAGCTTCATTTCCCATGTAGCCAAATTTTGTTGCAAGAACAACCTGATTTCTTTTTCCTTCAATCGCCTTTCCGATCACAGTTTCGCTGTGGCCGATTCCATATGCATCTGATGTGTCAATTAAATTGATTCCAAGATCCAAAGCAGTCTGAATGGCTTTGATGGAAGTCTCATCGTCTGTCTTGCCGTAGCCGTCGATTTTTCCGTCCATATAGAATTGACCGCCGATCGCCCAGCTGCCGATTCCCATTGGGCTTACTTTAATACCGGATCTTCCTAATAATCTGTTTTCCATTCTAAATTACCTCCCTAATAATATACCAACCGTTTGGTAGAATACGCTGAAAAATAAAGGGGCTATACACCCTTTATTCCATTCCAAAATACTTTAAAACATGAATCCATTTGGCGAAGCCCCTGTTCCAGACTCATTAATCCAGTAGACAGGGTAATGCAGGTGATCAGATAGTAAAAAGTGGCGGCCATATCTGCCGGATTTAATGACTGAAGCTCTTTTTTTTCAATTCCATTCTTCATAACAGAAGTCAGTTGGGCATTAAATATATCGAAACTGTCCTGTGTAAAATGAATGATTTCCTCCTTCATCTGTTCCGGGGGATAGTAATAAATCATATTCCAGAAGTCCATCTCTGTATTATACCAGTGATACTCCAGATAATCTTTATAAATGGTAGACAGAAGCTGTCTGGTAGGCAGATCTTTATACTTATGAAATATGGTTGTTAAGTAATTATAGTATTTTTCTACAATGATATCGAATAGTTCGCGAAACAACTGCTCCTTACTTTTAAAATAAAAATAGAGAGAGGCTTTGTTGATGCCGACTTTAGATGCGATCTTTTCCATACGGGCGCCTTCAAAGCCGTGAAGAGAGAATTCCTCCAATGCTGCCTGCATAATCCGTTCTTTTGTATCCGCTCCCTGACCCATGTGCTGTATTCCTTTCCATACAATTAAACTACCAGTTGGTAGATTGAATATAACATAGTTCATCAGCGCTGTCAATAACAGAGGATTGTTTTCTGTAAAAAACACAGCCGCGGCTTACAGGCATTATTCTTCCTGCAGGCCGCGGCTTATAAATTATAACTGGCTGCTTTTATTCCTGTTGTAATTAATCAGACAGCCGGCTTTGACGATTTCCCGTTCTTCCGGTGTCATGTCTGCAATATGAAGCCGTATTTCATGAATGGGATTTCCCTCCTCATTTTTTACCACATAAGCAGTGATGTGATTCATGTCTCCGTTAAGAGCGGTACGGATATCAGAAACATAGATAAAGTCTCCTATATCAAAGGACGGATCTTCATCAAGTAAAAACGGCAGCATGCCCCAGTTCATTACATTGGAACGGTAACGCTTGGTAGCATACTCGTTGGCGATGTTGGCAAGTCCTCCCAGAACTCTCTGACAGCTGGCTGCCTGCTCTCTTGCAGAACCGTCGCCCGGTTTTACTGCATAGATGACACTGCCGATTTCTGTTTCGCTGGCTTTTAAATCCGGCTGTTTTAAATATTCCTTAAGAGCGTGAAATGCAGATTCCAGTTCCTGATCGGCTTTAAGCGGGCAGGCTCCTGATTTCCTTATATTTTCCAGCTTATTTACTTCTTTGGAACGGCCAACGTATTCCGGATCCCGACGGGACAGGGTGAATTCCGCCAGTCCCAGCGGATTGGAACGGTAGGATGAGGTCTCGCCTGAAGGAATCAACTCATCGGTTGTTGTAACTGGGTCCATAATCCTGGAACATACGCGAAGTAAAATATTGTCGGTCAGGGCGATCATGGAAGGCCAGTCTTTAATGTTCGGTCCGTAAATCAAGGATTCATCCTCTATGGCTTTTTGGTACCCCTGGTAGACACGTCTGTCATAGGAGGATGAGTCAAATTCATAGGCAGGGACGGTATAATCGTCTACAAAATTCTCTGCAGATGTTAAATATCCGCCGTTTGCAGCAGTAGCCGCAATAGAGCGGGCATCCATTAATGCCACGCAGGATATCTGGCCATTACCCGGTTTGGAACCTTCCCGGCTGGGGAAATTCCTGGTGGTATGGCGAATGCTCAGAGCGTTATTTGATGGTGTATCTCCGGCACCGAAGCAGGGTCCGCAGAAAGCGGTACGCACAGTGGCACCAGCTGCCATCAGCTGGGATATGGCACCTTTTTTCACCAGGTCCATATAGACCGGCTGGGATGACGGATAGACAGAAAGATTAAAAATGTCATTTCCACAATCCTTGCCGGATAGCATGTGTGCAGCCATCATTACATTGGAATAATTGCCGCCTGCACAGCCTGCGATTACACCCTGCTGTACCATCAGTTTCCCGTCTTTAATCTTATCGGTTAATGAAAGAGCAGCTTTTCCGGTTCCCAGAATATGGGCAGCTTCCTGTTCCACTGTTCTTAAAATGTCACCCAGATTATGGTTCAGTTCGTCAATCTCATAAGTATTGCTTGGATGGAAGGGGAGGGCAATCATTGGTTTAATGGTGCTTAAATCCACGTGGACAACACCATCGTAATAAGCTGTTTCACCTGGGTTTAATTCCTGATAGTCAGATTCTCTGCCGTGAAGCTTTAAATATTCCCTGGTGTCCTCATCCGTTCTCCACACAGAGGAGAGACAGGTTGTTTCTGTCGTCATAACATCAACGCCATTTCTGTAATCAGTGTCCATGGATGATACACCGGGACCTACAAATTCCATGATTTTATTTTTCACATAGCCATTTTTAAATACAGCTCCGATAATAGCCAGCGCCACATCATGGGGGCCAATAAATGGAGCAGGAGATCCGGTTAAATAGATGGCAACAACTCCCGGATAGGCGACGTCGTAGGTGTCTAAAAGAAGTTGTTTTACCAGTTCGCCGCCTCCTTCGCCGATCGCCATGGTACCAAGAGCACCATAGCGGGTATGGCTGTCTGAACCAAGAATCATGCGCCCGCAGCCTGCCATCATTTCTCTCATATACTGGTGTATGACTGCAATGTGGGGAGGAACGAAGATTCCTCCGTATTTTTTAGCAGCAGATAGACCAAATACATGATCATCCTCATTAATTGTTCCGCCAACAGCACAAAGAGAATTGTGGCAGTTGGTCATCACGTATGGAATGGGGAATTTGGTAAGACCGGATGCCCGGGCTGTCTGAATAATTCCTACAAATGTTATGTCATGGGATGCCATGGAGTCAAAACGCAGTTTTAAGTGCTCCATGTTTCCTGATGTATTATGTTTTTCTAATATGGAGTATGCAATAGTACACTTTTTTGCTTCTTCTTTTGTAATGGGAGTACTTCTCCCGCCGTTTACCGCAGACAATTCCTCTTCTGAAATCAGCTGGGTGCCGTTTATAAGATAAGCTCCTCCGTCATACAACTTTACCATAAGTTATCGTTCCTCTCTCTTTTTATAGGGAATGGTTTCACCCACATATTTGGTAGCCGGACGCATGATTCTGCCGTCATACATCTTGTTTTCAATGTTATGAGAAAGCCAGCCTGCCATACGGGAGCATACAAATAATGGGGTATACATGTCTTCGGGTATCTGTAACATATTATAAGCGAAGCCGCTATAGAAGTCCACATTGTTTGACAGGGACTTACCGTTTCCGGCCAGGCAGGTTTTTGCAACTTTCTCAAATTTTGTCAGGAATTCATATTCATCTTCCCTGTTTTTTTGCCGTGCAAGTTTTTCACAGCAGACTTTTAAAAGATCGGCACGGGGATCAGAAACTGTATAGACCGCGTGTCCAAGCCCGTATACAAGGCCGGAATTATCATAGAAATCCTTTGCCAGAATTTTTTGGATTACTGTTTTCATCTGTGCTTCTGTTGCTTTGATCCCGATTTCTTTTTCGATAGCACTGATCATCTCACTGCAGCGGATATTGGCACCGCCATGCTTTGGACCTTTTAAGGAGCCGATGGAGGCGGAGCTGGAGGAATAGATATCGGTTCCGGTCGAGGAGATGACAACGTTTGTAAAAGTGGAATTATTGCCGCCGCCGTGATCTGCGTGGATCATAAGCATGATGTCTAAAAGATCCGCTTCCTGCTGGGTAAAGATTCCGTCTCTTCTTAACATGTAAAGGATGTTCTCAGCCATGGAATACTCCGGCTTGGGATAATGAATGATCAGACTTTCCCGGTTGTAGTGATGGATCTTGCACTGATAGGCATATACAGCAAGAGAAGGAAGCTTAGCCAGTATATTAATTCCTTTCAGCAGTGTCTGATACGGGTCCGTATTATCCGGATCCTCATCGTAATCGTAAAGAGCCAGGATGCTTTTTTGCAGACTGTTCATTAAGTTTAAGGAAGGGCTGCGTAGCATGTTTTTTTCAAGAAATTCATCTTGAAGATAATAGTGCTGGCACAGCAGAGAGGTAAATTCCCGCAATTCCTTTTGGGTAGGAAGGTATCCAAAAAGGAGTAAAAATGATGTTTCTTCAAAACCAAACCGGGAATTGTCTTTGCCGTTGACAAGATCGCTGATTTCAATTCCGCGATAATAAAGCTTACCCGGAACATTTACCTTTTTCCCATCTTCGATTTCATAGCCAACTACATCGGATACGCGGGTAAGACCGACTCTGACTCCGGTACCGTCATCGTTGCGGAGCCCCTTTTTTACGTTGTATTCTTTGAATAGGTTATTTGGAATATCCGTAAAGTTTGAGGATTTTCCAAACGTTTGTGCAATGAAAAAGTTGTTCATGCGATAATTTCTCCTTTTTTCAGATTAAGCCACAGAGATTTTTACAGAAAGGCAGCGCGATAGGATTACTCCTGCGCTGCCTTCGTTGGCAAAGAAATGTGACTTTTTATTGTTTCGTAGTTTATCATGTAAAAGCATCAAAGTCAATACCTTGTTGCGATCACAATGAAAATATTGTTGTATTTTTGTTTTTCAAGTCAGGCATATTTTTACCAAATTTATCACATCATAAGAAAGCTATTCAATATAATCGCAAACAGGAGGTTTCCTTACGTGAAAGAGTCTGAATATAGAAACAACAATCAGGAAGAAAACGATACCAGGAATACAAATGGAATCAGAAAAGAAAATCTGGAAGAAAAAAAGGCAGAGAAAGATATCGAGCAGAAAGAGGATCAGAAACTGGAAGAGTATGGGCAGGCGACTCTGGAGGATAATGAGGGCAAGCGGAAAATTCATCTGCTGACCATAATCGGAGAGATAGAAGGGCATGAAAATCTTTCCAGCAACAGCAAAACTACAAAATACGACCATATTCTTCCCAAACTTGCAGAAATCGAAGATGATGATTCGGTGGAGGGATTATTGATTTTGTTAAACACCTCCGGAGGGGATGTGGATGCAGGTTTAGCTATTGCGGAGATGATCGCTTCCTTAAGTATTCCCACCGTATCCCTGGTTCTTGGGGGGAGCCATTCGATCGGAGTGCCTTTGGCGGTCTGTACCAATTATTCTTTTATCGTGCCCACTGGTACCATGATGATTCATCCCGTAAGAATGACCGGCATGGTAATTGGTGCCTCTCAGACTTATGAATATTTTGAAATGATACAGGACAGAATCTTAAGCTTTGTTTCTGCTCATGCAAAGATTGCATATGACCAGTTAAAAAGGCTGATGCTGAATACGGAAATGCTCACCAGGGATTTAGGGACAGTACTTGTAGGGGAAGAGACTGTGAAGGAAGGCCTGATTGATGAAGTGGGCGGAATTAAAGAGGCATTGAAAAAATTATATGAGCTGATGGAAACTGCTTCCTCTTAGCCGTTGCAATTCTCCCGTTTTTTTTGTATACTGATACCAATGGATAGAAGGGGGAAGTATTGTGCCTGAGACAACAAAGAAGAAGACAACAGCAAAAAAAGGGACAAAAACAAGAAGCGGGAGAGCGAAGAACACCAGCACCAGAAAGAATGTGGTTCTGCCGGAACCGGAATTTATCCACTCGGAAGTCATAATTATTATATCATTTGCCGCTGCGGCCATCCTGTTTTTAAGTAATTTTCATTTATGCGGAATGGTAGGCGATTTTTTTCGCAGCGTGCAGCTTGGTATATTCGGCGGAATCGGATACATTGCACCGGTTTTGATGTTTGCGGGAATTGCATTTTACATTTCAAACCAGGGAAGCCCAAGAGCCGTTTTTAAACTGGTCTCCTGTGTTTTGGCGCTGGTTTCTTTGTGCGGATTTTTACAGCTTCTTTTTGGAGTAAATACCGGTGAAAATTCCGGACTTTTAAATATTTACCTGGATGCTTCCGTCAGTGGAACAGGTGGAGGCTTAGTTGGCGGATTGCTGGCGGAAGGGCTTGTTTCCATAATCGGAGTGGTGGGTGCGTATCTGGTAACTCTGGTTTTAATCATTATCTCACTGGTGTGTATTACAGAAAAATCCTTTGTTAATATGATAAAGGCAGGAAGCGGAAAGGCCTATCATCATGCAAAAGAAAATATGGACATGCATATGGAGATTCATGCAAAGCGGCAGGAGCTGAGGAAACAGCTGAGAGAGGAACAGAAACTGCGGGGCGTGAATTTGGACGCTACCAAGCTTTCTGCAGTCCGGCAGGAAGTAGAACCAGATAAACCAGATTTTGAGAGAGATCTCTATGAGGAAGAGCAGGATATTGGTGTTGGAGACATTGCGGATGAGATAGATCTGCAGACGGATAAGCTGACTGCAGTGACAGCAGTTCAGACAGAAGAAGAAAATCCGGCTGATGTGTTTCGTGGCAGCATTTCTCCTGAACCGAAAACAGAGGACGAAGACACGGTTCCATTTGAACCGGATGATATCGCGGCTCCATATAAGAGAAGTTCTGACGAGACAACCTTCTATATGAAGAAAGAGGTCAGAACGCTTAAGGAAATGGATATTGTGGAAGAAGATTTCTATCCCGAAGAACCAGAACCGGCTGTGGTTGCAGCGAACGAGACATTCTCTATTCCAGAGGAACCAAAGCAGGTGGTGACTGCATCTGGCAAGATCATTGAGACAGATACCGAGGCGCTGCAAAAGAAGCTGGAGAAGAAGCGGGAAGAATCTCAAAAAGATGAAGATGTCAGTGTAAGCCGGCAAATTATTGAAAAGAAGGAAATAGTGAAAAAGGAATATAAGTATCCGCCTCTTTCGCTGCTGAAAAAAGGCAAGTCATCGGTATTTTCTAACCAGGAATACAAGGAGACAGCCATCAAACTGCAGAAGACATTGCAGAATTTCGGTGTGGGAGTAACTGTAACCAATATCAGCTGCGGACCCTCCGTAACCAGATATGAGCTTCATCCCGAGCAGGGAGTTAAGGTGAGCAAGATCGTTGGTCTGGCTGATGATATCAAGCTGAGTCTTGCTGCAGCAGATATTCGTATCGAAGCGCCGATTCCGGGAAAATCCGCAGTTGGAATTGAAGTGCCTAATAAAGAGAACAACATGGTGTTTTTACGTGATATTCTGGAAGCTGACAGTTTTCAGAAACACTCCTCAAGTATTGCTTTTGCAGTGGGAAAAGACATCGGCGGACAGGTTGTTGTAACGGATATTGCCAAGATGCCCCATCTGCTGATTGCAGGTGCTACCGGCTCTGGTAAGTCTGTCTGTATCAATACACTTATTATGAGCATTATTTTCAAAGCGGATCCTGAAGATGTGAAGTTAATCATGGTAGACCCGAAAGTGGTGGAATTAAGCGTTTATAACGGAATTCCCCATTTACTGCTTCCGGTGGTGACCGATCCGAAGAAGGCGTCAGGTGCTTTAAACTGGGCAGTGGCGGAGATGACAGACCGTTATAATAAATTCGCCCAGTACAATGTCCGTGAGATAAAAGGTTATAATGCCAAAGTAGAAAACTTAAAAGATATTGATGATGAGAACAAGCCTCAGAAGATGCCGCAGATTGTTATTATTATCGATGAGCTTGCGGATCTGATGATGGTTGCGCCTGGTGAGGTGGAGGATTCTATCTGCCGGCTTGCACAGCTTGCGAGGGCTGCAGGTATCCATCTGGTTATCGCTACCCAGCGTCCCTCTGTCAATGTAATCACTGGCTTAATTAAAGCAAATGTGCCGTCAAGAGTGGCCTTTGCCGTATCTTCCGGAGTGGATTCCAGAACTATTATTGACATGAATGGTGCGGAGAAGCTTCTGGGAAAGGGAGATATGCTGTTTTATCCTGCCGGTTATCCAAAGCCCATGCGTGTTCAGGGAGCATTTGTATCTGATACAGAGGTCTCGAAAGTGGTGGATTTCCTGACGGAACAGGGTATGGCACCTGAGTACAATCCGGAAGTAGAGAATATGATTGCTTCTGCTCCTGCAGCTGCAGATTCAAAAGGCGGCCAAAGTGACCGGGATGAGTATTTTGCCCAGGCAGGAAGATTTATAATAGAAAAAGATAAGGCCTCTATTGGCATGCTGCAGAGAATGTATAAAATCGGGTTTAACCGGGCAGCCAGAATCATGGATCAGCTTGCTGAGGCCGGTGTTGTTGGAGAAGAGGAAGGAACCAAGCCACGTAAGGTAATTATGAGCATGGAAGAGTTTGATGAGATGTTTTAGCACATATAAGGAGGATGATACTTATGAAAACTGATATTGAGATCGCACAGGAAGCGAATATGATACCGATTAAGGAAGTGGCAGCATCCTATGGGATAGCAGAGGATGATCTGGAGCTTTACGGCAAATACAAAGCAAAGCTTTCTGATGATTTATGGGAACAGGTAAAAGACCGCCCGAATGGAAAACTGGTTCTTGTTACAGCCATCAATCCTACACCTGCAGGCGAAGGAAAGACCACTACGACTGTCGGACTGGGACAGGCATTTGGGAAAATAGGGAAAAAAGCGATCATTGCTTTAAGAGAGCCCTCATTAGGTCCGTGCTTTGGAATCAAGGGCGGAGCAGCGGGCGGCGGCTATGCCCAGGTTGTTCCTATGGAGGATTTAAATCTCCATTTTACCGGAGATTTTCATGCCATTACTTCAGCAAATAATTTACTGTCAGCGCTCCTAGACAATCACATCCACCAGGGCAATGCTTTGGGAATTGATACAAGGCAGATTCTGTGGAAGAGATGTCTGGATATGAATGACCGCGCATTAAGGAATATCGTGGTGGGACTTGGCTCAAAAGCGGAAGGATTTGTCAGAGAAGATCACTTCGTCATTACAGTGGCTTCCGAAATTATGGCAATTCTCTGCCTTGCGGATGATATGAATGATTTAAAAGAGCGATTGGGACGAATTATCGTTGCATATAATTATTCCGGAGAGTCTGTGACTGCAGCCCAGTTAAATGCTGTGGGTGCCATGGCGGCATTGCTTAAGGATGCTTTGAAGCCGAATCTGATCCAGACTCTGGAGCATACAGGTGCCATCGTTCATGGAGGTCCTTTTGCCAATATCGCCCATGGCTGTAACAGTGTGCGTGCAACAAAGACAGCATTAAAGCTAGCCGATGTAGTGGTTACAGAGGCTGGTTTCGGTGCCGATTTGGGTGCGGAAAAATTCCTGGATATCAAATGCAGAAAGGCAGGCTTAAAGCCGGATGCCATCGTTTTAGTAGCTACCGTCAGAGCCTTAAAATACAACGGCGGCGTGGCGAAAGACCAGCTGAAGGAAGAGAATTTAGAAGCGCTGAAAAAAGGAATTGTAAATCTGGAAAAGCACATCGAGAATATGCAAAAGTATGGTGTTCCTGTTATCGTAACGCTGAATTCTTTTATAACCGATACAGAGAGTGAGTACCAGTTTGTAAAGAGTTTCTGTGAGGAAAAGGGCTGCGAATTTGCTTTATCCCAGGTGTGGGAAAAGGGCGGTGAAGGCGGAATAAAACTGGCAGAAAAGGTCCTTGAAACACTGGAAAACAAAGAGAGCCATTTTGCACCTGTTTATCCTGATGATATGAGTCTTATGGATAAGATCGGTACAGTTGCCAGAGAAATCTACGGGGCGGACGGAGTGACATATGCTCCTGCCGCTGTAAAAGCGATTAAAAAGTTTGAAGAAATGGGATTTGGCAGTATGCCGGTGTGTATGGCAAAGACCCAGTATTCCTTATCTGATGACCAGACAAAGCTGGGACGTCCCCGGGGATTTGAGATCCAGGTGCGGGATGCTTATGTCAGCGCAGGTGCTGGATTTGTTGTTGTTTTAACAGGTGCCATTATGACAATGCCTGGTCTGCCGAAGAAACCGGCAGCAGATAATATTGATGTAAATAATGACGGAGTAATCACAGGATTATTCTAATTTGGAGGTTTTTATGAAGTTTAGTCAGTGGCTTAAGGGTCTGGAGTATGAATTACTGCAGGGGAATCCTGATGTGGAAGTGGAGGATGTGGTCTACGATTCCAGAAAGGTCAAAAGCGGTGCTGTCTTTGTCTGTACCGTAGGCACCAGAGTTGATTCCCATGATTTTATACCGGAAGTGGTGGAGAAAGGTGTGACTGTTCTGGTTCTGGAACGCAGGGTAAGCCTGCCGGAAGGAGTAACTGCCATTTTCGTACATAGTGCCAGAGAAGCACTGGCTGTTTTATCTGCCGCACGATTTGATTATCCGGCAAAACGTATGGTGACCATTGGGGTAACCGGTACAAAGGGGAAAACTACAACGACCCATATGATCAAGGCAGTTTTGGAAGCGTGCGGTAAAAAGGTGGGGATGATTGGAACCACAGGGATTGTAATTGGAGAAAAGGTGAGGCCTACAGCCAATACCACGCCGGAATCTTATCAGCTTCATGAAGCTTTTTACCAAATGGCGGAAGAAGGCTGTGAGTATATGGTGATGGAAGTTTCCTCCCAGGCATTTAAGATGCACCGTGTGGATGGACTGGTCTTTGACTATGGATTATTTACTAATATATCCCCAGATCATATCGGACCGGATGAACATGAGGATTTTGATGAGTATTTATACTACAAGTCAAAGATATTCCAGTGCTCCAGGGTGGGGATTATGAATGGGGATGACGACCATTTCACTGAAGCTGTCAGGAATGCAGCCTGCAAACTGTATTCATTTTCCCTTGATAAAGAGGGGACCAGTTTTAAAGCGGAGAACATCCGTTACGTGGCGCAGTCTGATTTTGTGGGGCTGGAATTTGACGTAAAAGGAGAATATGAGCTCCCGGTGCGGGTTAATATACCTGGCAGATTCAATGTTGCCAATGCTCTTGCTGCAATCAGTGTTTTAAGCTTTTTGAATCTTCCAAAGGAAAAGGTCTGCCATGGTCTGGAACAGTTAAGTGTGAACGGAAGGATGGAGATCGTTTATTCTTCTCCTCAATGTACGGTTCTTGTTGATTATGCCCATAATGCAGTCAGCATGGAAAGCCTTTTAAAAACTTTAAGAGATTATAAACCAGTACGTCTGGTCTGTGTATTTGGCTGTGGAGGAAACCGTTCCAAAGACCGCCGTTACTCCATGGGCGACAGCGCAGGCAGACTGGCAGACTTTACAATTCTCACTGCCGATAACTCCCGGTTTGAGAAAACCGAAGACATCCTGGCAGATATCAGAAGCAGCATCTCAAAAACTGGGGGAACCTTTATCGAAATTCCGGACCGGAGAGAGGCGATACGCTACAGTATTATGAACGCCCAGCCGGGAGATATGATTGCTGTAATAGGCAAAGGCCACGAAGATTATCAGGAAGTGAACGGAGAGCGTCACCATTTCTCAGACAGGGAAGAGATTATAAGCGTTGTGCAGAGCACTGATTTTCTTAATAGAGAGAATTGACTAAAATTGCAATAAGAAAAGAATGCCGGAGGCCGATGAGCAAGTGTGGCTTTCGGCATTTCCACGGAAGATGGCAGGAATGTGCGCATAGAGCGGACATGGAACGGAGGAAACATGGTAGATATGACAGTAAAGGAAATCCTTTCAGCTACAGGCGGAACGCTTCTTAGCGGAAGTGAGGATACAGTTTTAGAGCACATCAGCATTGATTCCAGGACCATGAAGGGCAATGATTTATTTGTGCCCATTATTGGGGAAAAGGTGGATGCGCACCGGTTTATTAAACAGGCGTTTGAGCATGGAGCTGCAGCGGTACTGACCAGCGAGCATGATGAGATGGTATCTGAAAAACCCTGGATACGTGTGGCAGATACAAAAAAAGCGCTGCAGGCAGTGGGGAGCTTTTACAGAGATCATTTATCCCTGCCGTTAATTGGGATTACAGGAAGTGTAGGAAAGACGACTACCAGAGAGATGGCAGCCTGTGCCCTGTCTTCCCGTTACCGGGTTTATAAGACTCCTGGCAACAGCAACAGCCAGGTAGGGCTCCCCATCACGCTTAGTGAGATTACGCCGGAGGATGAGATAGGAGTTATCGAACTGGGAATGAGTGAACCGGGAGAACTGACCGTAATTGCCAGAATTGCAAGAATACATATGGCTGTCATTACAAACATAGGAGTTACGCATATTGAGCAGCTGGGCTCCAAAGAAAATATATACAAAGAAAAACTGACCATTCAGGATGGACTGTGTGATAACGGAATTCTCTTTTTAAATGGAGATGACGATATGCTGAAAGAAACAAAGGCAAAGACAGGATGCACAACCATCTATTACGGAACCGGTGAAAACTGTGATTACAGAGCGATTGACGTGCATGCAGAGGATGGATTTCCTGCTTTCACAGCTGTACATAAAGGAAAGCAAGTCCCTGTACGGCTGTCTGTTCTGGGAAGCCATAATGTTTTAAATGCCATGGTATCTCTGGCAGTTGCGGCAGAAAACGGGATTCCAATGGAAGAGGCGGCAAAGTCTCTCATGAGCTTCACCGGATTTAAAAACCGGCAGCAGATCTATCAGACAGGGAAGCTGACTGTAATAGACGATACCTATAATGCAAGCCCTGTTTCCATGAAGGCAGGACTTGAAATTTTAGACTCCATTACGAAGACAGAAAGAAAGATTGCCGTACTGGCTGACATGAAGGAACTGGGAGAACGTTCACGGGAATTCCATTATGAAATCGGTGTCTATATTGCAAATCACCCGGTTGACTGTGTGGTAACACTGGGAGAACTGGCTGGAGAAATTGCCAGGGCAGTGCGAGAGAATGCACCTGATATTACAGTAATGGAATTTATGGAACAGGAACCCTTAATAGCTTATTTAAAGGGAGCGTTAAAGACAGGTGACTGTGTGTTGTTTAAAGGCTCCAACAGCATGAAGCTGGGGCAGGTAGCAGAACAGTTTCACTGATCAGTCCCGATCTGGAGGAAATGAATGACAAAAAACTATGCCAGGATCATCATTGATATTTCCCATGAAAAAGTAGACAGAACCTTTGATTACCGGATTCCGGAGAACCTGCTTGCGGATATTTCTGTGGGAACCCGGGTTCTGATCCCTTTTGGCAGGGGGAATACCATGCGCAAAGGATATGTGGTGGAAATTACAGCCCAGGCTGGTTATGATCCGGATAAGATAAAAGAGATTGCGGGCATTGTGACTGACGGAGTGACAGCGGAATCCCGGTTGATTACCCTGGCATGGTGGCTGAAAGAACAATATGGATCCACCATGAACCAGGCACTGAAAACCGTGCTTCCGGTAAAGCAGAAGGTTAAACCAAAAGAAAAAAAGATTATTCGAAGTCTTTTAAACCGGGAACAGCTGACAGGTGCGTTAAATGAAGCGGTAAAAAAGAATTATAAGGCGAGAATCAGGCTTTTTTCTGCGCTGCTTAATAATCCGGTCATCCCCTATGAGATAGCAGTGAACCAGATGAGTCTTTCCGCATCCGCCATAAAGCCTCTGATTGAAAAAGGGGAGATTTGCCTGGAATCGGAAGAGATTTACCGCAATCCAATTAAGGCCGGTGAACAAAAGGGAAAAACGTTTAAATTAAATAAGGAACAGCAGAAGATTGTGAATTGCTTCTGCCAGGATTATGCAGCAGGTATCAGAAAAACCTATCTGATTCATGGCATAACCGGGAGCGGTAAAACAGAGGTTTATATGGAGCTGATTCATAATGTCATCGAAGACGACAGGCAGGTCATTGTGCTGATTCCCGAAATTGCGCTGACCTATCAGACGGTGATGCGTTTCTATGGAAGATTTGGAAACCGGGTCTCCATTATCAATTCCCGGTTATCTGCAGGTGAACGTTTCGATCAGTTTGAACGTGCGAAAAATGGTGATATTGATATTATGATCGGTCCCAGATCCGCATTGTTTACCCCTTTCTCCAGGCTGGGGCTGATTCTCATTGATGAAGAACATGAAAGCGCCTATAAAAGTGAGACAGTACCCAGGTATCATGCCAGAGAGGTGGCTGCAAAGAGGGCCCGTATGGAGAATGCATCTTTGGTGCTTGGATCAGCAACTCCTTCCCTGGAAGCCTATTCCAGGGCACAAAGAGGTGACTACCAGTTGTTTCGCCTGACAGAACGAGCAAAAAAAGACAGCAGTCTGGCCAATGTATCGGTCGTGGACTTGAGACAGGAATTAAAGGACGGCAATAAATCAATTTTCAGCAGAAGACTGCAGGCGTTAATGGAAGAAAAGCTCAGGAAAAAAGAACAGATCATTCTGTTTATAAACCGGAGAGGCTATGCTAATTTCGTATCATGCCGATCCTGCGGGGAAGCCATCCGATGCCCTCATTGTGATGTAACACTAACGCTTCATAATAACAGCTACCTTGTATGCCATTACTGTGGACATCATATACCCATGCCCTCCAAATGTCCCTCCTGCGGTTCGCCTTATATCGCAAATTTCGGAGTTGGAACCCAGAAGATTGAACAGATGACCCGGAAAATGTTTCCCCAGGCGAAAATTTTGCGCATGGATTTGGATACGACGAAAGAAAAGGGCGGTCATGAAGCGATACTTTCCGCATTTTCTGAGCATGAGGGAGATATCCTCATTGGAACTCAGATGATTGTAAAAGGACATGATTTTCCTGATGTGACACTGGTTGGTGTACTGGCAGCGGATTTATCCTTAAATACACCGGACTACCGCTCTGCAGAACGCACCTTTCAGCTTCTTACCCAGGCAGCCGGGAGAGCCGGCAGAGATGCGAAGCGCGGAGATGTCATTATTCAGACCTACAGCCCCGATCATTACAGTATCGTCACTGCGGCAAACCAGGATTATGAGACCTTTTATAACCAGGAAATGGCTTTCCGCCGCCTGATGAAGTATCCGCCAGCCAGCGGGCTTTTAACCATTCAGTTCTCCTCCAGGAATGAACCGGTTCTTGGGGAGACGGCAGCTGCAGCGGGAGTATTTGTAACCGCTTTGGGTGAACCGCAGGACGTACAGATCATCGGTCCGGTAGAGGCTTCTGTCTACAAAATTAATGATATATATCGAAAAATTTTATACTTGAAACAGGAAAACTATGATATACTAATAAAAATCAGGGATCAGATGGATGGTTTTTCCGAAAATCATCCGGAATTGTTTGAACAAGTCTTGATCCAGTATGATTTTTCATAAATGAGAGGACAAAGAGAATGGCTATTAGAAAAATTAGAACCATTGGAGATGAAATTCTAAGAAAAAAATGCAAACCTGTAAAGGAAATTACCCCAAGAATCACAGATTTAATCAAGGACATGTTTGAAACCATGTATGAGGCCAATGGTGTGGGTCTTGCAGCTCCTCAGGTAGGCATACTAAAGCAGATTGTGGTGATTGATGTAGAGGATGGGAACCAGTATGTTCTCATCAATCCTGAAATTATAGAGACAGACGGCGAACAGACCGGACCGGAAGGCTGCTTAAGTGTACCAGGAAAATCCGGAACAGTTACCAGACCCAATCATGTAAAAGTTCGTGCATTTGATGCGGATATGCAGCCTTTTGAGCTGGAGGGCGAAGAGCTTCTTGCCCGTGCAATCTGCCACGAATGCGACCATTTAAGCGGGGAACTGTTTGTGGATAAGGTAGAAGGCGAAATTGAAGATGTGACTCTGGAGGAAGAGGACGAGGAGGTAGAGGAATATTGATGAGAATCATATTTATGGGAACTCCGGACTTTTCAGTCCCTGCTCTTTGCGCACTGGCAGAGGCAGGCCATGAAATTCTGGCTGTAGTGACCCAGCCGGATAAGCCAAAGGGAAGAGGCAAGGAAGTTTCTATGTCTCCTGTTAAGGTAAAAGCACTGGAATATGGATTTCCTGTTTATCAGCCTGTTAAGGCGAGAGATCCGGAATTTGTAAAATTACTGACAGACTTAAAACCGGACGTGATGGTGGTTGCGGCGTTCGGGCAGCTTCTTCCAAAAACCATTTTAGAGATTCCGAAATTTGGCTGTGTCAATATTCATGCATCCCTGCTTCCTAAATACCGAGGTGCATCTCCTATTCAGTATGCAGTTATTAACGGGGAAGAGATAAGCGGTATCACTACCATGATGATGGCGGAAGCGTTGGATACAGGAGATATGCTTGACCAGGAAACTGTTGTGCTGGATAAAAAAGAGACTGGCGGTAGTCTTCATGATAAGCTGGGTAAGATCGGCGGAAGCCTCATTGTTAAAACCTTAAAGAAGTTAGAGGATGGAACCGCTGTTTTGCAAAAGCAGAATGATGCTGATTCATGCTATGTAGGAATGATCAAAAAGAATATGGGTGATATCGACTGGTCCATGGATGCGGTATCTATTGAGCGGCTAATCCGTGGATTAAATCCCTGGCCTAGTGCCTATACTGACTGGAACGGCAGAGTGGTGAAACTCTGGGATGCAGATGTAGTGGAAAAGGAATATGAAGGTGTCTGCGGCCAGGTGGTGGAAAGCGGCAAAGATTATCTGGTAGTAAAAACCGGCAAAGGCGGATTGTCCATTAAAGAGCTGCAGCTCCAGGGGAAAAAACGTATGGAGATTGGTGCATTTCTCCGGGGTTACCAGATTGAAAATGGAACTGTTTTCAAACATATGTAAGGAATGCAGACGGCATTCCCCGGAAAGGAGAATCTGAGTATGTATTATGGCGGTATGATGGGGTACTATTTTGACCCCACCTGGATTTTTGTAATCATTGGCGCTGTGTTATCCATGGCTGCATCGGCCAGAGTAAACAGTACTTTTAATAAATATTCCAAAGTAAGAAGCATGTCTGGAATGACAGGAGCTGAAGCGGCGAAGCGGCTTTTGAATTCCCAGGGCATTTATGATGTACAGGTACGTCCTGTCAGCGGAAAGTTGTCCGATCATTATGACCCCAGGACGAAAACGGTTAATTTATCCGATTCTATTTATGGATCCACTTCAGTTGCTGCAATCGGAGTGGCTGCTCATGAGTGCGGACATGCCATACAGGATAATACCGGATATGTGCCTCTACGGTTAAGAGGGGCTATTGTACCGGCAGCCAATATTGGTTCCCATGCTGCACTGCCTATTATTTTGCTGGGCTTTTTCATCAGCGGTGCTGGTTCACCTCTGGTAAACATCGGACTGATTTTATTCTCGCTGGCAGTCTTGTTTCAGCTTGTAACGCTTCCGGTGGAATTTGATGCTTCCAGAAGAGCAGTGGTTTTACTGGGAAAAGTGGGAATTCTGGGGGATGAAGAACTGTCCCACACAAGAAAAGTGCTTGGAGCAGCGGCTCTTACCTACGTGGCAGCACTTGCAGCAACTGTTCTTCAGCTGCTGAGACTTGTTATTTTATTTGGAGGAAGAAGAGATAATGACTAAAGACACAGACAGCAGGGAGATTGTACTGGACGTTCTTATAGAAATACTGGAACGATCAGCATACAGCCATTTAGTCCTGCGTCAGGCCTTAAATAAATACCAGTATCTGGATAAAGCAGAACGTTCCTTTATAACCAGAACTGTTGAAGGAACAGTGGAATACTTAATACAAATTGATTATGTCATTGATTTTATTTCCTCAACAAAGGTAAAGAAGATGAAGCCCGTCATCCGTACGATCCTGCGGATGTCGGTTTATCAGATTTTATACATGGACCGGGTCCCGGATTGTGCGGTATGTAATGAGGCGGTAAAGCTTGCTGCCAAGCGGAAATTCACGGGATTAAAGGGATTTGTAAACGGCGTTTTGAGAAATATTTCAAGGAATAAGGAAACTCTGGAATGGCCGGATGACTCTGTCCGTTACTCTGTTCCTGCATGGATTGTATCCATGTGGACCAGAGACTATGGGAAGGAAACAGCCAAAACCATTCTGTCATCAATGCTGGAAGACAGGAAGACCTACGTACGCTTAAATACTTCCAGGGCAGGAAAGGAAGAAATTCTTAACAGTCTGAAACGACAGGATGTACAGACGTCCGAATCCAGTATTTCAGAAGATATCCTGATTTTAGAAAAATATGATTATCTTGATAGTCTGGAAGTTTTTCAAAACGGATATATTCAGGTTCAGGATGTAAGCTCTGCTCTTGTGGGAGAGGCAGCTGATCCCGGAAAAGGAGATTTTTGTATTGATGTCTGCGGGGCTCCGGGAGGCAAGAGTATTCATCTTGCAGACAAACTAAATGGCACCGGCATGGTGGAAGTAAGGGATTTAACAGAGTATAAGGTTAGTATGATACAGGAAAATATTGACCGGTGCGGCTTTGACAACATCCGGACAAGAGTTTGGGATGCCCTGGTTTACGATCCGGATTCGTTTGAAAAAGCTGACATTGTACTGGCGGATCTTCCTTGCTCCGGTCTTGGTATTATGGGACGGAAGCCGGACATTAAGTACAGGATCAAGCCGGAAAACTTAGATGAACTGGCTTCCCTTCAAAGAGAAATTCTTTCCGTTGTCCAGGCTTATGTTAAACCAGGCGGGAAGCTGGTCTTCAGCACCTGTACTATAGATAAAAAAGAGAATGAAGAAAACATGGCATGGTTTTTAGAAACGTTTCCATTTCAGGCTGTTGATCTGGAAGGAACGTTTAAAGGCCGCTTACAGATAGATACCATGAAGCAGGGATATATGCAGCTTTTGCCGGGAATTCACCCCTGTGACGGATTCTTTATCGGTGTATTACAAAAAAAGGTAGAATAAGATGGAACGAACAGATATTAAGTCACTTAATCTGGAAGAGCTGACTGCATTCCTGGTGTCAGCCGGGGAAAAACCGTTTCGTGCAAAACAGCTGTACGAGTGGATTCATCAGAAGCTGGCTGCCAGTTATGATGAAATGACGAATCTTCCGAAATCATTGAAGGAAAAGCTGATTGAGATAGCAGATCTTCCTTCTCTTACTGCAGCAGAAGAAAAAATCTCACAGATAGACGGGACGAGAAAGTATTTATTTGCTCTTTCCGATGGCAATATAATTGAAAGTGTACTGATGAAATACAAGCACGGCAATTCCGTGTGCATCTCCTCTCAGGTCGGGTGCCGCATGGGCTGCCGCTTTTGCGCATCCACACTTGACGGTCTGGAGCGTAATTTAAGCCCTGCTGAGATGCTGGATCAGATTTACCGGATCCAAAAACTTACTGGTGAGCGGGTATCCAATGTGGTTGTTATGGGTTCTGGAGAACCGCTTGACAATTACGATAATCTGGTGAAGTTTATCCGCCTTCTCACCGATGATAACGGCTTGAATATCAGTCAGAGGAACGTGACGGTTTCCACCTGCGGGATCGTTCCCGGTATCTTAAAACTGGCGGATGAGAAACTGCAGATTACTCTCGCTCTTTCCCTGCATGCACCCAATGACGAGGTCCGGAAAAGCCTGATGCCTGTAGCAAACCGCTATCCGCTGTCTGATGTTCTTTCGGCATGCCACACTTACTTTGAAAAAACCGGGAGAAGGATTACCTTTGAATACAGTCTTGTAAGCGGAGTAAATGATAATCTGAAAGAGGCGGCTGCACTTACTGCACTTCTAAAGGCCCAGCATGGACATATTAATCTGATTCCCGTTAACCCCATTAAGGAGCGGAATTATGTACAGTCTGACCGGAAAGCAATTGAAGCGTTTAAAAATCTCCTTGAAAAAAACGGAATTAATGTTACTATAAGAAGAGAAATGGGCAGGGACATCAATGGTGCCTGCGGACAGCTGCGGAAAAGTTTTTTAAATCAGGAGTAAAAGGAAGTGAGAATATTACGATGAAGGCTTGTGCTATGACGGATACCGGCAGAGTCCGTTCGGCAAATCAGGATTATGTTTTTGCCTCAATTGAGCCTGTGGGCGTGCTGCCTGATCTGTTTCTTGTTGCAGATGGTATGGGAGGCCACCAGGCCGGAGATTATGCTTCCAGATTCATTGCCGAAAATCTGGTGGCTCATTTTAAAACTACAAAGGACACCAGAATTGTTCCGGTTCTCAGAGACGGAATTGAAAAGGTGAACGAACTGTTGTATCAGGAATCCATGAAAAAACCAGAATTAAACGGAATGGGAACCACGCTTGTTACTGCTGTGATTGAAGACGCAGCCATGTATGTGGCAAATGTGGGAGACAGCCGTCTTTACTTGATCCGCAACCATTTACAGCAGATTACCAAAGACCATTCTTATGTGGAGGAACTGGTTTCTTTGGGACAGATGGAACGGGGAAGCAAGGATTACAGGGAGAAAAAGAATATAATAACCAGAGCGGTCGGAACAGAAGATAAACTGGAGATTGATTTTTTTGAAGTTGCCCTGGAACCGGGAGATTATATACTTTTGTGTTCGGACGGACTTAGCAATATGCTGGAAGATGCTGAAATAGAAGAAATCATCTGCTCGGAACTGGAGCTGCCGGAAAAGGCAGAAAAATTAATTACAGTAGCCAATGATAATGGGGGGAAAGACAATATTGCTGTTGTTTTAATAGAACCTCAGCTTGGCAGGGAGGGAAGCTTATGATTTTAAGACCGGGGACATTTTTACAGGACAGATATGAAATACTGGAACAGATCGGTTCCGGTGGTATGTCAGATGTGTATAAGGCCCTGTGCCATAAATTAAACCGCCTGGTAGCCATTAAGGTATTAAAGGAAGAATTCAGTTCAGACAGTAATTTTGTCAGCAAGTTTAAAATGGAGGCCCAGTCAGCGGCCAGACTTTCCCATCCCAACATAGTCAATATCTATGACGTTGTGGATGAGGGAGACCTTCATTTCATAGTAATGGAACTGATTGAAGGAATTACTTTAAAGAATTATATTATGAAAAAAGGATGTCTTGATATCAAGGAAGCTATTGGCATTGCCATGCAGGTTGCACAGGGGATAGCCGCTGCTCATGAGCAGGGGATTATTCACCGGGATATCAAGCCTCAGAATATTATCATTGCCAGAGACGGAAAAGTAAAGGTGGCAGATTTCGGAATTGCCAGAGCAGCATCCTCTCAGACGATGAGTGCTACTGCTGTGGGGTCGGTTCACTACATATCGCCGGAACAGGCGCGCGGAGGTTACAGCGATGTGAGAAGTGATATCTATTCACTGGGTATCACGCTATATGAGATGGTTGCCGGCAGGGTACCGTTTCAGGGAGATAATACCGTGACGGTTGCGCTGGCTCATCTGGAGGCTGTGATTACACCTCCCAGCTATTTCAATGAGATGATTCCAGTTGCACTGGAGAATATTATATTAAAAAGTACTGAGAAAAAACCGGAATACAGATATGGAAATATGTATGAGGTAATTTCCGATCTGCGCAAAGCACTGGTCAATCCCAATGGGGATTTTGTGCAAAATCATACCACCGTGGATGATTCCCAGACCATAATTATTGGAAAACCCGAACTGGAACAGATCCGTTCCGGCAGAAAGCCCCAGCAGGAACCTCCCATGAAGCGTGCCTCATCAGGAGAGGAGTATGGACAGAACCATCAGCCGTCTTCAAACTATGACGAACAGTCCGGGTCTGGAAGAAAAAGAAGAAATCATACGGACGAGGACATCAATCCAAAGATCGAAAAGCTTCTGACTGCGGCCGGCGTTGTTACCGCTATTATTATCGTGGTGATACTGGCGGTTGTCTTTTCTAAGATCAGTGGCCTGTTCCGTTCTGGTTCCGGAGAAGAAACGGTTTCTACGGCTGCTATTTCAACGGAAGAAACACTCAGTGAAAAGACCGTGAAAATGCCAGATGTTTCTGGCCTGGATTCTGACACAGCAGAAAAGAAACTGAAGGATAACGGTGATCTGTATATGAAAGTCAGTGAGTATCAGTTTTCTGATACCGTTGATAAGGGAGATGTGATTTCCCAGGATCCGGTGGCTGATAAGGTTGTGGATAAATACTCAGCGGTGTACGTAGTGATCAGCAAAGGTCCGGAGCATGTGGCAATTGATCTGTCCAAGCTGGGCCTTGAAACCATGGATTCTGCTTCGGCTAAGTCTTTACTGGAAAGCAAGGGACTGGTTGTGAACGTAGAGCAAAAAAACAGCGACACGGTAACAGCCGGTAATGTGATAAGCTACAGTCCAAGTGAAGCAAAAGAAGGGGAAACGGTTTCCCTGTTCTCCAGCAGCGGTCCCACTCTGGTCAATCCGGTTGTTGTGCCGAATCTGGAAGGACAGAAACAGGAGGTTGCAGTGGAAATGCTTGCAGACGTAGGTTTGGTTCAGGGCACTGTCACCGAAGCTTCTTCTGAGACCGTTGCGAGAGGCTGTGTCATCAGTCAGTCAGCATTACCGGGAAGCCAGGTGGAGTCCCAGACTGCAGTTGATTTTGTGGTCAGCACCGGAAACAGCCAGGAATCAAAATATAAGTATCTGGCCTCCATTAATGAATCCTTCTCCCTGCAAAACATTATTGGTCCGGGATCCGGAAGCACCCAGCTGACTTTAAAAATCCAGCTGAGGCAGTCGGTTGACGGACAGGACTCCGTAAAAAAGCTGATGGATCCGGTGACGTTAAATGGAGATCAGCTGCTTCCGGTTTCATTTAAAAATATTGAGGGAGCATACGGTGTGACAAGCGGATCGGTAGAAATTGTAAATGTGGATACAGGTGAGGTGGTTAATTCTTACGCGATTACCTTTGTTCCTGTTCCCCAATCCTAAGGAAGCGTATATGACAGGAAAAATATTAAAAGGTATTGCTGGATTTTATTATGTCCACAGCAAGGATGGAACTCTTTACGAATGTAAGGCAAAAGGCATATTCCGAAACAGAAATGTAAAACCTCTTGTAGGAGATGATGTGGAAATTTCCGTTCTGGATGAAACAGAACGGAAAGGAAACATCGAAGAGATCCTGCCCAGGAAAAATGCTCTGGTGCGGCCCGCTGCAGCCAATGTAGATCAGGCACTTGTGGTGTTTTCCGTTACTCACCCGGAGCCTAATTTAAATCTTCTGGATCGTTTTCTGGTAATGATGGAATCACAGGAGGTCCCCGTTCATATCTGCTTTAACAAAATAGACCTTACGAAAAACGATGAGATGGAAAACCTGCGGCGGATGTATGAAGCGGCTGGTTACCCCGTTTATTTTACCAGTATTTATGAAAGAAAGGGAATTGACTGTATAAAAGAGATTCTGGACGGTAAAACCACTGTTCTGGCAGGACCGTCCGGTGTGGGAAAGTCATCTCTGACAAACCTGCTTTATCCGGAAGCAGAGATGGAAACCGGACGGATCAGCGAAAAGATCCAGAGAGGGAAACATACCACCAGACACTCAGAGTTATTTGGAATTGGAAATCAGACATATATGATGGATACGCCCGGCTTCAGTTCAATGTATTTAGAGGACATGGAGTGCGGGCAGTTAAAGGACTATTTTCCTGAATTTGACCCATTTGTAGCAGACTGCAGGTTTTTGGGCTGTGTGCATATCGGAGAAAGGGTCTGCGGAATTAAGAATGCCGTTGCTGAAGGAAAAATCAGTCAGAGCCGCTATGATAATTACCGGCTTTTATACGAGGAACTGAAAGAAAAAAGGAGATACTAATATGCTGAAACTTGCCCCCTCAATCTTAGCGGCAGACTTTAAAAATCTTGGACAACAGGTAACAGATACAGCCAATGCAGGAGCCCACTATATTCATCTGGATGTAATGGATGGAGCTTTCGTGCCCAGCATATCGTTTGGCATGCCGGTGATTGGCAGCTTAAGAAGCTGTACAGACCGGATCTTTGATGTTCATATGATGGTGGAGGAGCCGGGACGCTATATATCAGATATCAAAGCTGCGGGTGCGAATTTAATCTGCGTTCATATGGAGGCGTGCAGGCATCTGGACAGGACGGTAAACCAGATTAAAGAAGCAGGACTTAAAGCAGCGGTTGCATTAAATCCAGCCACGCCATTATCGGTTCTGGACTGCATATTGCCGGAGCTTGATATGGTACTGATTATGACGGTGAATCCAGGATTCGGCGGACAGAAATTTATTCCCTACACACTGGAAAAAGTACGCAGGCTGCGAACCATGATAAAGAACCAGGGACTGGATATAGACATTGAAGTTGACGGTGGTGTCACCTGTGACAATATCAGACAGCTGATAGAAGCCGGTGCCAATGTTTTTGTAGCAGGATCTGCTGTATTCAAAGGTGATGCGGCAGCTAATACCAGAAAATTTATAGATATTTTTGAGGAATATGAAAGGTGAAAGAACGAGCGGGGTTAATTGTAACAGGGGGAACCATTGATTTTGAGTTTGCCAGAGAATTTCTGGCAAATCAAAGCTTTGATAAGATCATTGCAGTAGACGGAGGGCTTAATGCCCTGACCAGGCTGAATCTGAAGCCGGACGCAATTGTAGGTGATTTTGACACGGTGGACGAATCGGTTCTTTCGGAATACCGGAATTCTTCCGATAAGATCACATGGGACATACACAAGCCGGAGAAAGACGAGACAGACACAGAACTGGCTATTAATACAGCCATAAACTTAGGGTGTAATCAGCTTGTTCTTCTGGGTGCAGCGGGAGGCAGGCTTGATCACTTTATGGGGAACCTTCATCTGCTTTATTATTGCCTGAAACAGGGAGTGTATGCTTCTATAGTAGATTCCAAAAACCGTATCACCATTTTGGAAAGAGGCAGGATCTTTGAATCAGAAAAAACGTGGGGGAAATATATTTCATTTCTTCCGCTGAGTATGGAAGTAAAGGGAATCACCCTTTCCGGATTTAAATATCCGCTTTATAAAAAAGACATCTCTATAGGAACAAGTCTTTGCATCAGCAATGAACTGACCGGTGCATCGGGGTCCATTGAATTTGATTCAGGAATACTGATTTGTGTCGAATCCCATGATTAAACTGGTATGGCTTAATAACTGGAAACTGGATATTTATATCACTCCACTTGCGTGCTAAGATTAAGAACAATAAAAGCGGCAAGGGAGGAATCATCAATGAATGGAACAAATCAGAGGATTAATAAAGTCACGCTGACTGGATTTTTTGCAGCCATGTCCTACGTGGTTTTTACATTTCTTCAGTTTAAAATCACACTTCCGGGAGGGGATGCCACATCAATTCACCTAGGCAATGCAGTCTGCGTTCTGGGAGCACTGCTTCTGGGCGGATTATATGGGGGCCTTGGCGGTGCCATCGGAATGACCATCGGTGACCTGTTAGATCCGGTCTATATTATATATGCTCCGAAAACATTTATTTTAAAATTATGCATTGGTCTGATCACAGGTCTGGTTGCCCATCGGCTGGGAAAGATTAATGAATCCTATGATAACAGACATATTCTTAAATGGACCATACTGGCAGCATTTGCAGGGCTTTTATTTAATGTAATATTCGATCCCATGGCAGGATATTTTTACAAGCTTCTCATACTTGGAAAACCGGCGGCAGAGCTGGCTCTGGTTTGGAACGTTGCCTCCACTTCCATTAATGCGGTAACTTCCGGGATCGTATCTGTTCTTATATATATGCCCCTTCGGAATGCTTTGGTGCGGTCAGGATTATTTACCCGGATATGTTAGGAGTTTGTTATGACAAAAGAATATAAACAGAAAAAAATTGCTGCTATTCATGACCTTTCTGGATATGGCCGCTGTTCGCTAACCGTGGCTATTCCTGTTATATCTGCCTTAAAGGTGCAGTGCTGTCCGGTTCCGACCTCGATCTTGTCCAACCATACAGGATTTCCCACCTGCTTCTTTGATGACTATACAGAAAAGATGCCTCTGTATCTGGAACAATGGAAGAAATTGAATCTGGACTTCGACGGCATATTTACCGGATTTTTAGGCTCAGCAGACCAGATTGAAATTGTTGCGGATATGATAAGGGATTTTAAAACAGCAAAAACCCTGGTTATCATAGATCCCATTATGGGAGATGACGGGAAGACCTATCAGACTTATACAAAAGAGCTGTGCAGTCGCATGAAGACACTGGTGGAATCCGGAGATATTGTGACTCCCAACTTAACTGAGGCATGCATTCTGACAGGAAGGCAGTACCGTCAGGATAACTGGACCAGAAAAGAGCTGACTGACATGGCAGAAGATATCATAAGCATGGGACCTCACAGTGCAGTGATTACAGGGGTGAGGGAAGGAACTTTTATAACCAATGTGGTTGCTAAAAAGTCTTCGAAAGTTCAGTTTATCAGGACATTAAAAGCGGGAGGGAACAGGCCAGGGACTGGAGATGTGTTTTCCAGTATCGTAGCTGCACAGTCGGTCAAAGGCGTATCTTTGCAAAAAAGTGTAAAAACAGCAGCAGACTTTGTAAAGCAGAGTATCCTGGTTTCGGATCAGCTGAATGTGCCAACTGAGAATGGAGTTTGTTTTGAAGAGATCCTGTCTCTGCTTATTCGTCAGTAAAAGAGGAAGAGAGATGGGGAATTTTAGGAAAAGGGCTTTTCTTTGCCCTTTTTTTGTAGTATAATCAACGGCAGATTATTATGCGGATACTGTTCGCAGAAAATATTGAGGAAAAACCAGGAGGAATACCATGTTAGATTTAAAGTTTGTAAGAGAAAATCCTGAAATTGTGAAACAGAACATAAAAAACAAATTTCAGGACAGCAAGCTTGCTCTGGTCGATGAGGTCATTGAGCTGGATGAGCAAAACCGCGCGGCAAAGCAGGAAGGAGATGCTTTAAGAGCGGAACGCAACAAACTTTCCAAACAGATTGGTGCCTTGATGGGACAGGGGAAAAAAGAAGAAGCAGAAGAGATGAAGCGGTTGGTAACTGATGCTTCCGACCATCTGGCTGAACTGGAAAAAACGGAAGGTGAACTGGAAGAAAAAATCAAGAAAATCATGATGACCATTCCTAACATCATTGACCCCAGTGTACCAATCGGCAAGGATGACAGTGAGAATGTGGAAGTAGAGCGTTATGGTGAACCGGTAGTGCCGGACTTTGATATTCCATATCATGCGGAGATAATGGAAAGCTTTGACGGAATTGACCTTGACAGTGCAAGAAAGGTTGCAGGTAATGGTTTCTATTATCTTATGGGAGACATTGCAAGACTTCATTCATCTGTTATTTCCTATGCAAGAGATTTTATGATCGGACGGGGATTCACTTACTGTATACCTCCTTTTATGATCCGCAGTGAAGTAGTAACAGGAGTTATGAGCTTTGCAGAAATGGATGCCATGATGTATAAGATCGAGGGAGAGGATCTATATTTAATAGGTACCAGTGAACATTCCATGATCGGTAAATTTATTGACACCATCCTTCCAGAGACTAAGCTTCCACAGACGCTCACCAGCTACTCTCCCTGTTTTAGAAAAGAAAAAGGAGCGCATGGTCTGGAAGAGCGAGGAGTGTATCGGATTCATCAGTTTGAAAAACAGGAGATGATCGTAGTCTGCAAACCGGAAGAGAGTATGGACTGGTATGAAAAACTGTGGCAGAATACCGTTGATTTATTCCGGACTCTGGATATTCCGGTCAGAACATTAGAATGCTGCTCCGGTGATCTGGCAGACTTAAAAGTTAAATCTGTAGATGTTGAGGCATGGTCTCCAAGACAGAAAAAATATTTTGAAGTTGGCAGCTGTTCCAATTTAGGAGATGCTCAGGCAAGAAGACTAAAGATCCGGGTATCAGGCGAGGACGGTAAAAAATACTTTGCCCATACCCTGAATAATACAGTAGTAGCACCGCCAAGAATGCTTATTGCTTTCCTGGAAAATAATTTACAGGCAGACGGAACTGTGAAGATTCCGGAAGCACTGCAGCCTTATATGGGCGGTATGAAAGCACTTGTACCAAAGAAGTAAATAATAAAAAGTCCGGCTTTTTACAGGTCGGACTCTTTTTGAAAAGGAGAGAACCCATTATGATTACCTTCAATCACTTTAATTTTAATGTTCTTGATCTGGAAAAAAGCCTGAAGTTTTATAAAAAGGCTCTGGGTCTGGTACCAGTACGTGAAAAGACAGCAGCTGACGGATCCTTCCGACTGGTCTATCTTGGAGATGGAAAGACTGATTTTACGCTTGAACTGACCTATTTAACTGACAGGACAGAACCATATAATTTAGGGGAATGTGAATTTCATCTTGCATTTCATACAGATGAATATGAGGAATGTTATAAGAAACATAAGGAAATGGGCGTAATCTGCTTTGAAAATCCGGGAATGGGAATTTATTTTATCAGTGATCCGGATGGATACTGGCTGGAGATTGTTCCTGCAAAATAAGGAGAGACCAGGTGTTTATAACAGTGAATGGAATCCGGCTTCACTATGAAGTATCGGGGAAAGGACCGGCAGTGATTCTGGTCCATGGAAACGGGGAAGATCACAGCATATATAACGAGACAGCAAGTCTGCTTCAAACAGAATATACGGTATATGCCCTTGATTCCAGGGGACATGGGAAAAGTACGGGAAAAAACGATATCAGTTACGAGAAGATGGCGAAAGATGTGGCGGAATTTATCCGGATTTTAGAGCTTGACAGACCTCTTTACTGCGGTTTCAGTGACGGAGGAATCATTGGTATCCTGGCAGCTGTCCGGTATCCGGGACTGCTTAAAAAGATGGTAATCTGCGGTGCCAACGCATTTCCGGAGGGTTTAAAACGCCGCTGGCTTTTTCTATTTGGCTTCCTCGGGATTCTTGTTCGTGAGCCAAGGGTCCGGATGATGTTAAAGGAGCCACAGATATCAGGAAGGGAACTGGAACAGATTTCCATTCCGACCTTGCTGCTGGCAGGAGAAAAGGATATGGTTCTTCTATCCCATACCCAGTATCTGGCCTCCAGAATTAAAGACAGCATCCTTAAAATTCTGCCGGGTGAAACCCACGGAAGTTATGTGATTCACAGCAGAAAGCTTTATTTTCATATTAAAAAATTTATGAAAGATACTGCCTGAGACCAGATTATTTACAGGGTGTAAAGAAAAAACACTTGACACCCCAAAAAAAGTATTGTATGATATCACAGGTGATGATATGGAGAAGATTGCAAGACAGGGACTTTTGTATGATTTCTACGGAGCTCTGCTGACAGAGCATCAAAAGAATATTTATGAAGATGTGGTATTATACGATTTGTCTCTCAGTGAGATTGCGCAGGAGCAGGGAATCAGCCGGCAGGGTGTTCATGATCTGGTAAAGCGCTGTGATAAGATCCTGGAAGGCTATGAAGAAAAACTTCATCTGGTAGAAAAATTTGAAAAGACCAAAAGACTGGCTAGAGAAATTCGGAATTTAACTGCTGAGTTTGCCAGAACAAAAGACATGAATCTGGTCCACCGCATCGAAGAGATATCGGGCGAAATCATCGAGCTGGAAGCTCATTAGGAGGGCGTTAGATGGCTTTTGAGAGCTTATCCGATAAGTTACAGAATGTATTTAAAAATTTAAGAGGCAAAGGACGTTTGTCCGAAGCTGATGTAAAAACAGCCTTAAAAGAAGTTAAGATGGCTTTACTGGAAGCTGACGTAAATTTCAAGGTTGTAAAACAGTTTATTAGTGCTGTGCAGGAACGGGCGATCGGACAGGATGTCCAGAACAGTCTGACTCCGGGCCAGATGGTAATAAAGATAGTAAATGAAGAGCTGGTGAAACTCATGGGCTCTGAGACAACGGAAATAGACTTAAAGCCTGCCAGTGAGATAACAGTGATCCTGATGGCTGGTCTCCAGGGTGCAGGTAAGACGACTACCACAGCCAAGATTGCCGGCAAATTAAAGGCAAAGGGAAGAAATCCACTTTTGGTTGCCTGTGATATTTACCGTCCCGCTGCGATCAAACAGCTGCAGATTAACGGTGAAAAGCAGGGCGTTCCGGTATTTTCCATGGGAGAGAACCAGAAGCCGGCTGATATTGCAAAAGCTGCTTTGGCATCTGCGGCAAAGAACGGACAGAATGTTGTGATTCTGGATACGGCAGGCCGTCTTCACATTGATGAAGATATGATGAATGAGCTGATAGAAATCAAAGACAGCGTAGATGTTCATCAGACCATTCTCGTGGTTGATGCCATGACTGGTCAGGATGCTGTGAATGTGGCCGGTATGTTCCATGAAAAGATTGGTATTGACGGAGTTATTATTACAAAGCTGGATGGCGATACAAGAGGTGGTTCCGCCCTTTCCATTCGTGCTGTTACAGGGAAGCCGGTTCTTTACGTTGGTATGGGAGAAAAGCTTTCTGATCTGGAGCAGTTTTACCCGGACCGTATGGCTTCCAGAATTTTGGGCATGGGAGATATCCTTTCTCTGATTGAGAAGGCGGAGACCCAGGTGGACGAAGAGAAAGCCAGGGAATTATCCCAGAAGCTTAAAAAAGCGGAATTTGATTATAACGATTTTCTGGAGCAGATGACCCAGGTGAAGAACATGGGCGGAATGGCCAGCATTATGAGCATGATGCCTGGCATGGGCCAGATGAAAGATATGGATTTTGATGAAAAAGCCATGGATCGGGTGGAAGCGATTATCCTGTCCATGACAAAAAAAGAACGGACTAGTCCCGACCTGATGAAGAACGCCGCCAGAAAACAGCGGGTTGCAAAAGGGGCAGGAGTTGATATCAGTGAAGTAAACCGGATTGTTAAGCAGTTTGATCAGATGAAAAAGATGATGAAGCAGCTGCCGGGAATGCTTGGCGGAGGAAAACGCCGCGGGGGCGCAGGTTTGCTGGGTAAACTGAAATTACCGTTTTAATATTTATTAATGCTAGCAAGGCAGATTCCTGCGTCGCTATAGATAGGTTTCAAATTTAAGATTTTAAGGAGGTGAATTAAAACATGGCAGTAAAGATGAGATTAAAAAGAATGGGTCAGAAAAAGGCTCCTTTCTATAGAATTGTAGTTGCAGATTCCAGATCTCCCAGAGATGGAAGATTCATCGAAGAAATTGGATACTATGATCCTACCACAGAACCAAGCGTAATCAAGTTTAACGAAGAGAACGCAAAGAAGTGGTTAGCAACAGGTGCTCAGCCAACAGAAGTTGTAAGCAAGCTTTTAAAGATCGCCGGTATCCAGTAGTGAGAGGTGAAGCATATGAAGGAATTAGTAGAAGTAATTGCAAGAGCACTGGTTGATAATCCAGATCATGTTGCTGTTACTGAGACTGTTAAAGACGATGAGATCGTCCTTGAACTTACGGTAGAACCTTCCGATATGGGTAAGGTAATTGGCAAACAGGGCAGAATTGCGAAAGCGATCCGCTCTGTTGTAAAAGCAGCAGCTTCCAAAGAAGATAAGAAGGTTACTGTTGAAATTCAGTAGCCTGTTAAGACCGCCGGCCTGTCGGGAAGACGGTCTTCTTTTGCTTTCATAAATTCTGGTTTATGAGTGCGGTTAAGAATTAAGCCGGATAGTGATATCCGGTTTCTTTTATATGATATGGAGAGACAGATGGAAAATTTGTTAAGAGTCGGAGTAATTTCTTCCACCCACGGGATTAAGGGAGAAGTAAAGGTATTTCCAACAACGGATGATACCGCCCGTTTTAATCAGCTGAAGAAAGTTATTCTTGATACAGGGCGGGAACAGATTGATTTAGAAATTGAGGGTGTAAAATTCTTTAAAAATATGGTAATCCTGAAGTTTAAGGGATATGATTCCATTGATGAAATTGAAAAATACAAGGGTAAGGATCTTTTGATCACAAGAGATCTGGCAGTAAAACTGGGCCCCGATGAAAACTTTATTACTGACCTCATCGGACTTTTAGTTGTAAAAGATGATGGGGAAGAACTTGGAACATTGACCGATGTAATTAAAACAGGTGCCAATGATGTTTATGAAGTCAGGATGGCGGATGGCAGAGAGGTGCTTCTGCCTGCAATTAAAGAATGCGTTCTGAATGTGGATCTGGAAAAGGGGACCATCACAGTTCATATGATGGACGGGCTTCTGGATTAAGGATAGGAGTGGAACGAACGAATGAATTATCATATATTGACGCTGTTTCCTGATATGGTCTTAAACGGCTTAAATACCAGTATTATTGGTAGAGCCGCAGAAAAGGGGCTTTTATCCATAGAGGCAATTGATATCAGAGACTATTCTGCCGATAAGCATCACAGTGTGGATGATTATCCATATGGCGGCGGTGCTGGAATGGTTATGCAGCCCATGCCCATATGTGAAGCATATGATGATCTTTGCAGAAAGCTTGGAAAGAAACCGCGTGTCATCTACATGACACCTCAGGGAACTGTATTCAATCAGACGATTGCAGGCGAACTGGCAAAAGAAGAGGATCTGGTTTTCTTATGCGGCCACTATGAAGGGATTGATGAGAGGGCATTAAATCTGGTGGCTACGGATTTCCTTTCCATTGGGGATTATGTACTGACCGGAGGCGAGCTTCCTGCCATGGTCATGATTGACTGTATCTCCCGACTGATTCCAGGTGTTTTAAAGAATGAAACCTCTGCTGAATTTGAATCCTTTCATGATAATCTGCTTGAATATCCCCAGTACACCAGACCGGAGGAGTACAGAGGCTTAAAGGTTCCTGAGGTTTTGTTATCCGGCCATCATAAGAATATTGAAATCTGGAGACGGGAGCAATCCATAAAGAGAACTCTGGAGCGGAGACCCGATCTTCTTAAGGAAGCGGTTCTTTCAAAAAAAGAAGAAGAGTTTCTGGATAAGCTTGTAAAAGAGCCGGAAAACAGGGAATAATAATAATGAAAAGGGCTTGCATTCGACAATCCTTTATGATAAAATACAGAATGTTGTGATGAAAAGGCGATGGTCCTCTGTTACGGATTCCAGTATGAAGTATTAAGAACATCAAATAAAATCAAGGAGGTTCACACAATGAACGAAATTATTAAGAATATTGAAGCAGCACAGTTAAAGCAGACCGTACCGGTGTTCCATGTTGGTGATACTGTAAAAGTATACAACAAGATCAAAGAGGGAACCCGCGAAAGAATCCAGATTTTTGAAGGAACTGTTATTAAAAGACAGAACGGCGGAGCAAGAGAAACCTTTACTGTAAGAAAGAACTCTAACGGTATTGGCGTTGAGAAAACCTGGCCATTACATTCCCCTTCCGTAGACAACGTTGAAGTTGTAAGAAAGGGTAAAGTAAGAAGAGCAAAACTGTATTACTTAAGAGACAGAGTTGGTAAGGCTGCTAAGGTTAAAGAGCTGGTTAAATAATTCCGGAACATTTGGGGGGGACAATGTAAATTGTCCCTTTCTTTAGTAGGTGGGGTGTTATAAATGGACTTTTATCATAGTGAAGATAATAATAAGCTCCGCCATTTTGTCAACTGGATTGTTGACATTATTGTAGTGATTGCATTTGCATGGTTTCTGGTCTATGCTTATGGAAGTCAGATTGTTGTTGCTGGGCATTCCATGCTTCCGCTTTTTGCAAACGGCGATGTAGTTTTAATGGACCGCCTTTCCTATGACTTTGGGAAGCCGGACCGGTTTGATGTGGTTGTGTTTCAAAGAGATGACCAGAAGATGAATGTAAAACGTATCGTTGGACTGCCGGGAGAGACTGTGCAGATAAAAAACGATGATATCTATATCAATGGCGAAAAGCTGAAAGAACCGGCAGGTCTTGGCCGGGTATCCCTTGCAGGTCTGGCAGAGAAGCCGATGAAGCTGGGAGAAGAGGAATATTTTTTATTAGGTGATAACCGGGACAGCAGTGAAGACAGCCGTTTTTCTAATATTGGAAACGTAAGCGGCAGTCAGATCAAAGGAAGAATATGGTTACGTATGCTGCCCCTTGTAAAGTTGGAATTAATTCGTTCGAAATAGAGGAATGTTATGAATATACAATGGTACCCAGGTCATATGACCAAAGCGAAAAGGGCAATGAAGGAAGATATCAAATTAATTGATTTGATTATCGAACTGGTAGATGCGAGAGTTCCGCTAAGCAGCCGGAACCCGGATATTGACGATCTGGGGGCGGGGAAAGCCCGCCTGATCCTGCTGAATAAATCAGATCTTGCTGATGAACGGTGCAATAATGCATGGGCAGCTTATTTTGAAGAAAAAGGCTGTCATGTTGTGAAAGTGAATTCAAAAAGCGGTGCAGGCTTAAAATCTATTAATGGTGTTGTTTTAGAGGCCTGTAAGGAGAAGATCGAACGGGACCGGAGAAGGGGTATTTTAAACCGCCCGGTACGTGCGATGGTTGTAGGAATTCCTAATGTGGGAAAGTCCACATTTATTAATTCCTTTGCAGGAAAAGCGTGTGCGAAGACTGGAAACAAGCCTGGCGTCACAAAGGGCAACCAGTGGATCCGGTTAAATAAGAGCCTGGAGCTCCTTGACACACCTGGAATATTGTGGCCGAGATTTGAAGACCAGAAGGTGGGAATCCGTCTTGCTCTCATCGGTTCCATCAATGATGAGATCTTAAATAAAGACGAGCTTGCCATGGAACTGATCCGGTTTTTAACGAAATCTTATCCTCACGTTCTGTCTGAGCGCTATGCGCTTGCGACGGAAGATCCATTAGAGGGTCTTATGCAGGTCGCCAGGTCCAGGTCCTGTCTGGCTAAAGGGGGAGAACTGGATTTAAACAGAGCGGCAAACCTGCTGATTGAGGATTTCAGAAGCGGTAAACTGGGACGTCTGACTCTTGAAACACCGCATTAATTATAAGAAGACATCAAAGGGCAGGCTCATTTTAAAGAGCAGGCCCTTATTTTAATCAGAACACTGGAGAAAAAGGATGAGAAAATTAACAGAAGAAAAACGCCTGGAAGAACTGAAACGGTTAGAGATCATGAAGGAATATGAATTAAACTATGATTCCCACGTGCTTGTGTGCGGAATTGATGAAGCAGGAAGGGGACCGTTAGCGGGGCCTGTGGTGGCAGGAGCCGTCATACTGCCCAGAGATTGTGAGATCCTCTTTTTAAATGATTCCAAAAAGCTGTCTGAAAAGCGCAGGGAAGCTTTGTTTGAGGAAATTGAGGAAAAAGCACTGGCAGTGGGACTGGGCGTAGTAGGCCCGGACCGGATTGATGAAATCAATATATTGCAGGCAACTTATGAAGCCATGAGAAGTGCAGTTGCTAAGCTGGGTATTATGCCGGAAATTCTCTTAAATGATGCGGTAACTATTCCGGATCTTGACATAACACAGATACCTATTGTGAAGGGAGATGGAAAAAGCGTGTCAATCGCGGCCGCCAGTATTATGGCAAAAGTGACAAGAGATCATATGATGGAAGAGTACGATAAGCTGTTTCCCCAGTATGGCTTTGCGAAACACAAGGGATACGGCACCCCAGCCCATATCGCAGCATTAAAAGAGCATGGTCCATGTCCCATTCACAGACGGAGTTTTATTAAAAATTTCATTTCCGGGGAGAATGATGAATAACAGGGAGACAGGAACGCGGTTTGAAGAGATCGCTGCAGATTATTTAGAGCAGGCCGGCTATGAGATTCTGGAACGGAATTACCGGGACCGTTCAGGGGAAATCGACTTAATAGCGAAAGACGGGAACTATTACGTATTTGTAGAGGTAAAATACCGGGAAAATGCAAAGAAGGGTGATCCTGCAGAAGCGGTAGATGCAAGAAA
>NZ_JAWONS010000048.1:0-528 GCF_033342255.1 Clostridium boliviensis | reverse complement strand
TTCTGAAGGATGCGGCCCTCCTTCACCTGGTACAAATCCGCCGACACCTTTCCGGATACGATCGCTTCCCCCAGCCCGAAGCTGGCGTCGATGGAGACGACCCGCCGGTTTCCGCTCAGCGGATCGGCGGTGAAGAGGATACCGGAAACCTCCGGGTTCACCATCCGCTGCACCACGACAGACAAATACACCTGCCGGTGGTCATAGCCGTTTTTCATCCGATACGCGATCGCGCGATCCGTAAACAACGAGGCCCAGCATTTTCGGATGTGCTGAAGCAGCTCCTCCCGACCCTTCACGTTCAGATAGGTGTCCTGCTGGCCGGCGAAAGAAGCGGTCGGCAAATCCTCCGCCGTCGCACTGGATCGGACGGCGTAGGCATGCGCTTCCCCGGCCCTCCTCCAGGCTTCCGTGATCTCCCGCTTGAGGGATGCGGGGATCTCCAGCTCCAGCAGGTGGGTGCGGATCCGCTCGCCCAGCGCCCGCAGCCCCTCCATCTCTTCCGGATCCAGGCCGCCCAGTTCGTCC
>NZ_JAWONS010000047.1:0-427 GCF_033342255.1 Clostridium boliviensis | reverse complement strand
GTGATATGGAGGCATCGGACCCGGAGAACCGAAAGGGTGCGGGAGTCGGGCGGCTTTTGTCCTCAGGTGAACCTGAGAATGATGAGGGAGGTTGATGGGATTTCAAAAGAATCGAAGAGGTGCAGGCGCGCTGGCAAAGGGGGAATTCGGGGTGAGCAAAACGCGTGACAGTCGTCTCATACGCATAGCCGGCAAAACCGGGGAAGGGGTTGATTCCGCAGGGGACATTTTGGCCCATATCGCCAAGGAGAGCGGGTTGGAGGTGAATACCTTCCGTTCCTTTCCGCCCGTGATCAAAGGGGGGAACACGCACCACGACGTCCGCATCGGTGTCCGGCCGGTTCTGTGCAGCGGCGACGATGTGGATGTGCTCATCGCCCTGGACGGAGAGCAGCTGGCGCGTCTGAAACGGGATGTGGCGGAGGAT
>NZ_JAWONS010000046.1:0-411 GCF_033342255.1 Clostridium boliviensis | reverse complement strand
GTGGTTCCGGATCATCAACTTTCGCTGGCTATTGGGAAAGAGGGGCAAAACGCCCGTCTTGCCGCCAAGTTGACGGGTTGGAAAATCGATATCCGGAGTGAATCCGAGGCGGAAGAGCTGGATGCCGAGGATCCGGTCGAGGAAGAACCGGCGGCGGAAGAGCCGGCGCCGGAGGATCCGGCGACGCAGGTTTCGGAGGAGGACGCGTTCGGATCCGAAGAATCGTCCGATTGATGCGGCGATTTTTTGAGTGCGGAGGTGGTTGCGTGGTGCGAGTGCGGAAAATTCCCATGCGCAAGTGCATCGCCTGTCAGGAGATGAAACCGAAGAAAAGTCTCATTCGGATTGTTCGCACTCCGGAACACGAGACCCTGGTGGACCCGACGGGGAAAAAATCGGGGCGGGGAGCCT
>NZ_JAWONS010000045.1:0-1349 GCF_033342255.1 Clostridium boliviensis | reverse complement strand
GGGGGATCCGGCGCGCCTAGGCCTTGACGGCCTTCACTCAATTCGCCCTATAGTGAGTCGTATTACGTCGCGCTCACTGGCCGTCGTTTTACAACGTCGTGACTGGGAAAACCCTGGCGTTACCCAACTTAATCGCCTTGCAGCACATCCCCCTTTCGCCAGCTGGCGTAATAGCGAAGAGGCCCGCACCGAAACGCCCTTCCCAACAGTTGCGCAGCCTGAATGGCGAATGGGAGCGCCCTGTAGCGGCCACTCAACCCTATCTCGGTCTATTCTTTTGATTTATAAGGGATTTTGCCGATTTCGGCCTATTGGTTAAAAAATGAGCTGATTTAACAAAAATTTAACGCGAATTTTAACAAAATATTAACGCTTACAATTTAGGTGGCACTTTTCGGGGAAATGTGCGCGGAACCCCTATTTGTTTATTTTTCTAAATACATTCAAATATGTATCCGCTCATGAGACAATAACCCTGATAAATGCTTCAATAATATTGAAAAAGGAAGAGTATGCGTAGCCGTAATTGGAGCCGTACCCTGACCGAACGTAGCGGCGGTAATGGTGCGGTGGCGGTGTTTATGGCGTGCTATGATTGCTTTTTTGGCGTGCAGAGCATGCCGCGTGCGAGCAAACAGCAGGCGCGTTATGCGGTGGGCCGTTGCCTGATGCTGTGGAGCAGCAACGATGTGACCCAGCAGGGCAGCCGTCCGAAAACCAAACTGAACATTATGCGTGAAGCGGTGATTGCGGAAGTGAGCACCCAGCTGTCTGAAGTGGTGGGCGTGATTGAACGTCATCTGGAACCGACCCTGCTGGCCGTGCATCTGTATGGCAGCGCGGTGGATGGCGGCCTGAAACCGCATAGCGATATTGATCTGCTGGTGACCGTGACCGTGCGTCTGGATGAAACCACCCGTCGTGCGCTGATTAACGATCTGCTGGAAACCAGCGCGAGCCCGGGTGAAAGCGAAATTCTGCGTGCGGTGGAAGTGACCATCGTGGTGCATGATGACATTATTCCGTGGCGTTATCCGCGAAACGTGAGCTGCAGTTTGGCGAATGGCAGCGTAACGATATTCTGGCCGGCATTTTTGAACCGGCGACCATTGATATCGATCTGGCCATTCTGCTGACCAAAGCGCGTGAACATAGCGTGGCGCTGGTTGGTCCGGCAGCGGAAGAACTGTTTGATCCGGTGCCGGAACAGGACCTGTTTGAAGCGCTGAACGAAACCCTGACCCTGTGGAACAGCCCGCCGGATTGGGCGGGTGATGAACGCAACGTGGTGCTGACCCTGAGCCGTATTTGGTATAGCGCGGTGACCGGCAAAATTGCGCCGAAAGATG
>NZ_JAWONS010000044.1:0-2054 GCF_033342255.1 Clostridium boliviensis | reverse complement strand
CGGGAGATACAGGTCCGACAGGAGATACCGGCCCGACGGGAGATACCGGTCCGACCGGGGATACAGGTCCGACAGGAGATACGGGTCCAACCGGAGATACCGGCCCGACTGGAGCAGGTGTAACAACATTCGGATATGTATATGATTTGACGGCTGGTGGCCAAGTAGTTGCCGGAGGAGCGGATGTAACATTTAGCAACAATGGTCCTCTTAGCGGCGTTACTCATACCGCTGGAACTGCAACGGTAACAGTTCCAACCGCTGGCACTTACCAGATATACTACGGTGTTAATATTACTGCCGGTGTAGGCGCAGCGATTGCAATTGCCGTAAATGGAACTGTAGATGCATCAACAAATGTGAATCTTCTTACTGCAGTGGGCGAAACAGGCGCCGATGCCATGCTTACGCTCGCCGCAGGGGACGTTCTTACACTGAGGAACAACTCGGCAGTTCCTTTTACTACGGATTCCTCTACAGGTGTAGGCGCACAATTTGATGTTATATTCTTAAGTTAGAAAATAAAACCGGCATCTTTGTATGCCGGTTTTATTTTGGTGTGCGCCCGGAGGGCACACGTTCCAACGCAATGTCATTAACTTTAGAGATATATATTTTAAGATATAAGGCTGATCATCATACTTTGCCAATTAAAGTAATTGAAATTCGGATGTAAAGGCGCACTAAATAGACGGGGCGTTGTAACCTGTCAGAAAAACAGTATAAAACGATAGATTAAGATAGTCTATAATTAAAACTCATAGCAGAGCGGTCTTTCTTTTTTCGCCGTATTTGCTTTTTACCTGTGCGAATCGGAGTAAGATATCTAATTACAATACTCACGAGTGCAACTTAGTCAAAGACCGTATTTTTCAGCAAGCCATTAACAAGGCCGTTGGATTCCTTGGTGTAAGCATTTAGCGGTAATTAATAGCATATTTATAGGAACTTACCGCTGGGGAATTAAATATAAGGATTAAAATATTAATTAAATTTTACGTTTGTTAGCTTTTCAGATACTTCCCAAAGTTTTGAAGCAACTTCAATATCCTTTGCCTGCGGTGCAATTTTTGCTACTGTTGGATACCCTCTCCTTGGAGAATTGGAGTTTGAACATGTGAATTTTCAGTTATCAAATTATACTGATTTGAAATTAACGATTTTTACTGCCTCACCTTCTACGGCAGAAAAGCTAAGACAAAAAATATATTCATAAAAATGGGACGGTTCTGATGTCTCAAATTCCATTGAGTAAACTTTATAACATTCTGTTAAAAGCATAAAGCGAAAGAACACCCTCACTGTCGAAAGGCTGGTGTTCTTTTTTCGTATATACATCTCCGGGGGTAGGCGCACAACTTGATGTATTTTTCTTGAGTTCATATTTTTAATTTGTAATTAGATAATCCTTGTATCAAATATTTTATTATTAACATACATTACTATTAGGCGTAATCAGATTGATGCGCCTTGTAATATAGAGGAGGATTTTTTATGGCGAATAATGCTCTGCAAATTGAACTGAATACAGTTACAACTGTAGCGTCAGGTGCCAATGTCCCTTTTGATAACATAGTCTATTCATTCGGAGCTATATCCTACAATCCAGTTACAGGAGTAATTACTATATCGGAAGCTGGAAGATATGTTCTGGACTGGTGGTTGGCGACACAAGCTACTCAATCGACAAATGGGACAGCCTTTGCATTATCATCCTCACAGGGTGATTTATTGGAAGGCAATTCACCGATAAATACAGGAGAGGTATATGGAATTGGCATTATTGATGTAACCTCTGCGCCGGTAACAGTTTCTCTTGTAAATATTAGTACAGCAACAGTGTTCTTTTCACAAATTGTTCCATTGAGGGGTACACTGGTTGTAGTTCAAGATGATTTTGGCCCCACGGGCCCAACGGGAGCCACCGGCCCAACCGGTCCCACAGGTCCCACAGGTCCCACAGGAGCCACAGGAGCTACGGGCCCAACGGGAGTTACAGGCCCAACAGGTCCAACAGGAGCCACAGGTTCTACAGGTCCAACGGGAGCCACCGG
>NZ_JAWONS010000043.1:0-277 GCF_033342255.1 Clostridium boliviensis | reverse complement strand
GGAAAATAGAATTCCCATACGGAAAAGAGAATTGACAGTGGTAGAAGGGGGTTGTGCCGCGGGAGCTCGGCCTTCGACGGAGCGGCATAACCCCCTCCGCCCAAATTAGGGCACCGGTCTAAGCGGTCTCAATATCGAAAAGCGAGGTTGAGGGATCCATGGACGAGACGATGAAGTTTGACCTCCGCGGAGAGGAACAGGAAGTGTCTCCCAAAGAGGTGCTCATGCTCGTTTATGAAGCGCTGAAGGAGAAGGGGTACAACCCGATCAACCAGAT
>NZ_JAWONS010000042.1:0-872 GCF_033342255.1 Clostridium boliviensis | reverse complement strand
GTCATATAAAGATGATGTGAATTCATTCCATTCGTAGGAATTCTTTAGCTTAGGGCATTGGTTGGGGAAATGAAGTCTATGCTTTTCATACAGTAATTGCAGCTGGTTGAGGAATTTCCCACGGAACATCTTTCCTAATACTCTGACGGGTATAAAAAACTTCTTTTGACTTTTTCGCAGCTGTTTCGTTTTAGTTAATCCGGCTCCAGTAATAATGCAGTGAATATGAGGATGAAAATTTAGTTTCTGCCCCCAGGTGTGAAGTACCTGAATGATACCAGGAGTAGCCCCCAGATATTTTTTGTCAGCAGATAACTCTAATAGTGTCTCTGATGCACATTTGTGCATCAGAGAATAAAGTAGGGATTGATTGCAATAAATAAGAGGATTTAATTCAGCAGGCAAGGTAAATACGACATGGAAGTAAAGCGAATCAATCACTTCCGTTTTACGGGCATCAATCCAAAGTTCTTTCAGTATGGACTGACAACAAGGACAATTCCGATTGCGGCAGGAATTATTATGTATATCTGAATGACCACAGTCTTCACAGATAGAAATGTTGCATCCAAGTTTTCCTGACTTACAATTCAAGATAGATAAAGCTGCTTTATTTTGAACTTCCGTTGGATTGTAAATACCACAGTATTCGGAATAAGAAGATTGAAATATTTCTTGGATTTTATGCATGAGGAAAACCCTCCATACAGTCAAAAGGACTCAAAGCACACCCAACACCATTGGATGCCAACTGCACATAAATCGTGGTAGAATTCAAAGATTTATGACCAAGAAGAGCTTTCAGAGTAAGCAAATCTGTACCGTTTTCATAACTGTGAGTGCCAAACGCATGTCGAAATGAATGGCAAGTC
>NZ_JAWONS010000041.1:0-537 GCF_033342255.1 Clostridium boliviensis | reverse complement strand
GGTCGAAGTGCTGGAGGCGGTGGAGCGCGCCACCGGCGGTCGGCTGGCGGATGTCACCATTAATTGCGTCAATGTGCCGAATGCGGAGCTATCCAGCATCCTGGCCACCCGGGACGGCGGGACGGTTTACTTTTTCAGCACCGCTGTCCGCTTTACCGCGGCCGCCCTGGGTGCAGAGGGCGTGGGCAAGGACGTAAACATGATGATCGGCAACGGGTACGCTCCGAATCATGCGGAATTGGCCCTTCAGACCCTCCGGGAGTTTCCGCCTTTGAAGCGGCTGTTTGAGGAGCGCTATGTCCGGACCGGGAAGCACCCGGCGCTTTGATTCCCATTTCGGGGCCGAAGGCCTGTAACGATTTTAAAGGGAGAAAGGAGTCGTTCGTCATGCGCGACTGGCGAGAGATCGAACTCTGGAAGGACGTCAGCGAGGAGCAGTGGAACGACTGGCTGTGGCAGTTGACCCACACGATCCGCAAACTGGACGATTTGAAGAAGGTGATCAATCTGACGCCGGAGGAGGAGGCGGGCGTCGGA
>NZ_JAWONS010000040.1:0-305 GCF_033342255.1 Clostridium boliviensis | reverse complement strand
ATCATCGAAGTATACGTGGTGGAGGAAGTGGAACGCGCCACATGATTGTCGGAATTCAGGAATGCCGCTGTCGGGTAATCGGGTCCGCTTCTTTGAAAGATAAGCGCCGTGTGATCAAGAGCGGCCTGGACCGGATCCGTCACCGATTCAACTTGTCGGTGGCGGAGGTCGATTATCAAAATGACCGACAGCTGACCACCCTGGCGATGGTCGGTGTCGGCAGCGGCAAACACGTGGTTGAGCAGGAGCTCCAACAGGCGCTTCGCCTGTTGGAGAACCTCGACGGTTTGGAAGTGTTGGACGCC
>NZ_JAWONS010000039.1:0-374 GCF_033342255.1 Clostridium boliviensis | reverse complement strand
AGTCCTCCGCTGGAGGGGGAATCCTTTTTGGCAATTCACCTTTCGGGGGGAACTACCGAGCTATTGCAGGTGGAGAAGAAGGGCGAGGGATTTGACATCACCCTCCTGGGTGGGACGAGGGATCTGAACGCCGGTCAACTGGTGGACCGGGTGGGTGTGGCGATGGGGCTTCCCTTTCCCGCCGGCCCATCGCTGGAGCAGTTGGCGCTCCGGTATGATGGCCCTCCGGTGACGGTTTCCTCGGCGGTCCGGGGGCTGGAGTGCTCCTTTTCAGGTCCTGAGACCGCCTTGCTCCGCATGTGGGAGCAGCGGGAATTGCCCGCCGAGGGGATCGCCTTTGCCACCCTGCGCTGCATCGCCAACACCCTGGAGCG
>NZ_JAWONS010000038.1:0-342 GCF_033342255.1 Clostridium boliviensis | reverse complement strand
AAGGGTTTTATATACTGTTGAGTCTTAAGTTTTCCGCAAAGTAAGAAATGATTGCGGAGAAAGGCACAGAATGGAGTACGGGAAAGCTTGCTTTCACGGACGGAAGGCTGTGACTTACTCCATAAGCATCGCAGATGCGACCGAGAAAACCGAAGGTTTTGGAGGTGCAATCATGGACTGGACTAAATAATTGAATAAGGAAACATCAGAAGACAAAATCTTTCTGGTGCCGATGCGCTTAGGGGAAACACCCGTTCCCATCCCGAACACGATGGTTAAGACTTAAGCGGCCGATGGTACTATACTGGAGACGGTATGGGAGAGCAGGTGGGTGCCAGATTA
>NZ_JAWONS010000037.1:0-30121 GCF_033342255.1 Clostridium boliviensis | reverse complement strand
GAGATCTACACCAGTCTTCAGAAGAAAGTTCAGGATACTGCCTGCTTCTATCCGATGTATTCCAACAAACGCCTTTTAGTAGTTTCTAAAAGTATATCAGGTATTGAAGATGCAAAGCTGGTTCCTGTTTATACCTTTGAGGATACCTCCAAGTTACAGAAGAAGTAATTGCAGCTGCAAAAAAAGAGAGAATGGTGTTCTGCTGCCTTTAGCTGCAGCAGACACCTCTTTCTTTATTAAGGAGAGATGATATGGCAAAGTATATACTGAAACGGATATTAACAGCCCTCCCCATGATCCTGCTCATATCGGTCCTATGCTTCGCGCTGATGCATTTTGCGCCTTATGATGCCATTGATGCCATGACCTCCCCAAAGATGTCACAGGAAACAATCAATTTAATCAAAGCTAAGTACGGTTATGACCAGCCGGTGTATATACAGTATATCCGCTGGCTTGACGGGGTTATGAACGGTAATTTCGGATATTCCATTGTAACAAAACAAAGCATTGCTGCAGATCTTGCAGTCAGAATTCCAAATACGGTAAAACTGGTGCTTCCAGCTTTTATCACTGCTTACATTCTGGCTGTGGTACTGGGGCTTATGGCGGGTGCAAATAAGAACAAAAAGACTGATAAAATCATAGACGCAGTTTCATCGGTGGGGATTGCGGTTCCATCCTTCTGGTTTGCCATGCTTCTTATCTTTGTTCTGGGATATAAGCTGAAGCTGCTTCCCATTGTTGGAATGCATGCGGTGGGGAAGGAATCTTCCATAGTTGATTTTTTAAAACATTTTATTATGCCGTTTTTAACGCTTACAATTGCGTTTATGCCGGCAAATATTAAATATGTCCGTTCCTCCACTCTGACCCAGTTTTCTGAGGATTATGTCATGGTACAGAGGGCATTTGGTGCGACAAAGAGTGAGATTATGTTTAAGCATGTATGCAAGAACGTGCTTTTACCTGTAATCACGCGATTTGGTATGGCATTTCGATTACTGATTACAGGATCTATTATTACAGAAACGGTTTTCAGCTGGCCGGGAGTGGGACCTTATTTCATCAAAGCAATTCAGGGAATGGATTACCCGATCGTTATGATTATTCTGGTGCTGTCCTCCACTTTGGTTATCTTGGGAAATCTGTTATCAGATATCCTTTACTGCCTGATCGATCCGCGGATTAAGGAAATGGGGTGACGGGAAATGATAAAAGAAAAGAAAAATAAAGATAAATCAATTCGGATTGACAGTGTAAAGCTGGCTTTAAAACATGATAAAGCGGCTGTCTTTTCCCTGGTCCTTTTAGGAATTATTATCCTGTTTGCACTGCTGGCTCCTTTTCTTCCCATGGAACCCAATGCTACGGATATTGCCAACAGGCTGAAAGAACCGTCTCTTGCCCACTGGTTTGGTACGGATGAAGTGGGAAGGGATTATTTCGCAAGGGTGATCTATGGAGGCAGAGTTTCCCTGATTGTTGCATTTTTAGCCATGCTCACCAGTTTAACCATTGGTGTGGCGGCAGGTACGGTAGCAGGATTTACCGGCGGAATTGTGGATATGATTCTGATGCGGATAGTAGATATTCTTCTTTCTATTCCGTGGATGGTTCTGGTAACGGTTGTCAGTATCTTTTTAAATCCTGGGATAAAGTCCATTATTATAGTGATAGGACTTTTTACCTGGATGGAGATTGCAAGACTTGTGCGGGCTGAGACGCTGTCCTTAAAAGAACGGGAATTTATCCTTTATTCCGGTTTTTCCGGAGTAGGTACATGGAAAATCATAATCAGTCATATTATACCTTCGGTATTCCCTACAATCATTGTAGCTGCGACCACCAGTATGGCAGATGCCATTATGATGGAATCATCCTTAAGCTTTCTGGGAGTTGGAATTCAGCAGCCCATGTCTTCCTGGGGAAGTCTTTTGCAAAATGCCCAGGGAACCATGCAGAATAGCTTTCATATGGCACTGATTCCGGGTCTTTTGATTATTATAACGATATTTGCATTCAATAAGCTTGGTAACCTGCTACGTGTTTACGTTGAGCCAAAGGTAATGAGCGGAGAGAAAGAGTAAAGGAGGGACGAAGAATTGGAAGAGACATTGGAAAAGAAAGAAAATATACTGTCTGCTGCAGACATTCGGACCACCTTCCATACTCATGGCAGAACAGTGAAGGCAGTGCGGGGAGTCAGCCTGTACGTGGAAACTGGTGAGATCCTGGCAGTCGTCGGGGAATCAGGAAGCGGAAAAAGTGTACTTATGAAGTCAGTTATGGGACTGATGCCAGATAATGCAGAGGTTCAGGCAGATCAGCTTACGTTCGCGGGCGAGGACTTGATTGCCATGGACCCGGAGCAGATGAGAAAGATGCGGGGAAAAGAAATGGCTATGATTTTCCAGGACCCCATGACTGCTTTAAATCCCTTAAAAACCATAGGTTATCACTTAATAGAGGTATTAAAGCGACACCGCGGCATGAATAAGGAAGCGGCAAAAAAAGAAGCAATTGCAGTACTTGAGCAGGTTGGTATTCCCTCACCGGAGAAGCGTTTGGGACAGTATCCCCACGAATTTTCGGGAGGCATGAGGCAGAGGGTTCTGATCGCCATGGCTCTTTGCTGCAGGCCGAAGCTCTTAATTGCCGATGAGCCTACCACGGCTCTTGATGTAACGATTCAGGCCCAGATTTTAGATCTCCTTAAAAGCCTTCAGGAAGAAACCGGGATGAGCATTATTCTCATTACTCATGATTTAGGCGTGGTGGCCAGCTTAAGCCATAGAATTGCGGTAATGTACGGCGGACTATTAATGGAGGAGGGGACTACGGAGGAGATCTTCTATTCTCCGAAGCATCCTTATACCAGGGCGCTTCTTCACGCGGTTCCCAAGCCACAGTCGGGCAGCAAAGAACGTCTGGAACCCATTCCGGGCATGGCTCCATCCCTGCTTGATCCGCCCTCTGGCTGTCCCTTTGCAGAGCGGTGTAAGTTTGCATGTGATGAATGCAGGAAAGAAATCCCCAGTTACCGCATTTACAGTACCACTCAGAGAGCTATGTGCATCTATTCAGGGGAAGAGCTTGACCAACAGGAAGCGGAGGTAACAGCTCATGGAAAATAACAGAAATGAAATCCTTCTGGAAGCAAGAGATCTCTGCAAATATTTCCCTGCAAAGGACTTTTTTGGAAGGAAAAAAGCGGAAGTAAAAGCGGTGGATAAAATTAATCTTCAGATCCGGAAAGGGGAAACCTTTGGGCTGGTGGGAGAATCGGGGTGCGGGAAATCCACACTGGGCAGAACTCTGATTCGTATGTATGATCCCACATCCGGCTCCATTTTATTTAAAGGCCAGGACATTACCGGTTTAACAGGAAGACAGCTTCTTCCTGTTCACCGGCAGATGCAGATCATTTTTCAGGATCCATACTCTTCATTAGATCCCCATCACAATGTACGGGAGATTTTAAAAGAGTCTCTGACTGCGGTATCCGGGATATCCTCTGACGAGATGGAAGGCAGAATGGTGGAAATCTTAAAGAAGGTGGGATTGAAACCGGATGATATGTATAAATATGCTTACGAGTTCTCCGGAGGGCAGAGGCAGAGAATCGGGATCGCAAGAGCTCTGTTAGTAGAACCGGAGTTTCTTCTCTGCGATGAACCCATATCTGCTCTGGATGTATCCATACAGGCTCAGGTGGTGAATCTGCTGGAAGATCTGCAGAAGGAGATGGGGCTTACCTATCTGTTCGTTGCACACGATTTGTCTATGGTCCGTCATATATCCACCAGGATCGGTGTGATGTATTTAGGAAGACTGGTAGAGATTGCTGACAGTGATGAGCTATATGAAAATCCCCTTCACCCTTACACAAAGGCACTGCTTTCTGCGATTCCGCTGGCAGATCCCAAACTTGCAGCCCAGTCCAGACGAGTCATGCTGAGTGGGGAGCTTCCCAGTCCCATGCATGTTCCAACAGGCTGCCATTTCCATACAAGATGTATTTATGTCAGGGAAGAATGCAAAAATCATATACCGGAAATGAGGGAAGTTTCCCCGGGTCATTTTGTTTCCTGTCCTTACTCTGGGGAAAATAAATCTTGACTTTTGCGTAAAACTTATTATAGTCAATTTTTAACATTTGAGTTAGCTGCGGACCGCTGTAAAGCTTTTAGATATTAGGCTTGCAGCGGTTTCGTATTTCTCAGAGTTTAATAACTTGGACTCTACCGTTATTACATTTCTCTAGTATCTTACAATTATTAGCCGAAGTTAAACTTTTTGTGTCTACGTTATTGACACAAGTCCGCAAGTAAATTTACACTTTCATAATACCACTATTTCATTTCCTGACTATTGAACTATTTTATCTCTTTAAGCGTTTTCTTGTCATATTTTTTTTTGACTCGATGAAATAATGAATAGATAAGAGTGAACTCATAATAATCGGCTGTTTCTGATCGTTTGACTTTAGGTCTACCGTTTTTTATATCACAAACTTTAACAGGCGATACATTATCTCCAATAATTGTAACTGCACCAGATTTTTCTTTATATTTCATTTTCCCTCCATAGAACGCGACTTATTGTTGTTTCTCTGTTTTAGTAAATTTAGACAATTATATTATATCCATAATAAAGTAATAATACCTTTCTGTCTATATAAAACAAACCGTCTATACTTTATTATGATAGACGGTTTGTTCAACCTAAACTTGGTATCCTACTCTCCTATTAAAAAACTAAAACTAATAATACATAATAGTTATTTATAACCTCTATTATATAAACGTTTTAGACTCAAATTGGTAACAGTTTTTCTGATTTTTATTTATTTTAAATATTGACAAGGCGAGATGCCTTGGGTGATATTGAGAAAACTTTTAATCAACATGCTAAGTAGGTTTTTTACTACTGATATGCTAAAACGTTGTAGACTAGCTTGTTAGTTGATTTTGTTCTGGAATATCAGATATATATTGAGATCAATACCAAACTGTGGATTTAATGCCACAGATGAATTATTTACCGGTCAGAAATGTAAATAGACTAGATTAACTATCAGATTATATGCGGTCTGCAATGATTTTGTTTGCTTCATGACTTTACTCTGCTAAAAAATATCTTGACTTTTCAGGTAAAACTTTTTATAATAACAACAATATCATAGCGCAACAAGGCAAGGGCGCCTAAGAACTTAAGATTCTTAGGTGCCCTTATGCATTTTTTTAGAAATCAGACAGAGAGGGGCTGGAAACATGCCAGATATGGTGAAAGTTGAAAACTTAAAAAAGAACTTCGGAGACCTGGAGGTATTAAAGGATATCAGCCTTACGGTCAGGGAAGGGGAAAAACTGGTTATCATCGGACCATCTGGCTCCGGAAAATCCACGTTTATCCGTTGTATTAACTATTTGGAGGAACCAACCAGCGGTACCGTCACGGTAGCAGGAACACAGGTTACAAAGAAGAATCATTTGGAAATGGCAAAGAGATACTCCTCTATGGTATTTCAGCAATTTAATTTATATCCTCATCTGACTGTTCTGGAAAATCTGACACTGGCACCCGTTAAACTTCAGCATGTTCCCAGGGAAGAAGCAAAAAAGATTGCAATGAAATGCTTAGAGCGTGTGGGTTTAAAAGAGAAAGCGGGTAATTATCCGGTTCAGCTTTCCGGCGGACAGCAGCAGAGGGTGGCGATTGCTAGGGCTTTATGCACGAAGCAGCCGCTGATTTTATTTGACGAACCGACTTCTGCCCTGGACCCTGAGATGGTGCAGGAAGTATTAAATGTTATGGTAGAGCTTGCTCATGAGAATATTACCATGATCTGTGTGACACATGAGATGGGGTTTGCCCGTCAGGTTGCGGACCGGGTAATCTTCATGGATGGCGGCTATATTGTGGAAGAGGGAACACCGGAACATTTCTTTGAATGTCCGGAGCATGAGCGGACGAAAGCGTTCTTAAGCAAAATCCTTCATTAGGGCGTTGTTTAATATATTAAAAATTTTGAGGAGGAAACAATTATGAAGAAAAGAATTTTATCACTGGCACTGTCATTGGTTATGGCAGCTGCATTAACTGCATGTGGTTCTAAAACACCGGAGACAACGGCTGCACCGGCAGCAGATACGAAAGAAGCTGGTTCTTCAGCAGAGGCAGGCGGAGCCGCTGTGAAGGATGTACAGAAGATTATTGACCGCGGAGTGTTAAAGGTTGGCTGTAAGTCAGATATTCCAAAGTTCAGTTTACAAAATACCGCAACTGGAGAATACGAAGGCTTTGAGGATGATCTTGCCTATGAGATCGCAGGATCTATCTTTGGATGCAGCGCAGACGAAGCAAAAGAAAAGAAACTGGTGAAATTCCAGGGCGTGACTGCTAAAACCAGAGGACCTTTATTAGAGAATGGAGAAATCGACCTGGTTATTGCAACCTTCACCATTACAGCAGAAAGAAAAGAAACCTATAATTTTTCCACTCCGTACTATACCGATGCAGTTGGTCTTTTAGTAAATAAGGATTCCGGGATCAATTCTATTGAAGATTTAGACGGAAAAATAATCGGTGTGGCTCAGTCTTCCACAACTAAGGACGGATTCAAAAAATATGTGGATGAAAAGGGATTAAAGGTAAATCCGGAGTTTCAGGAATTCGATGGTTACCCGGCACTGGCACAGGCACTGGCTACCAAACAGATCGACTGTTTCTCTGTTGACCGCGCAATCCTTGCAGGTTATGTAAATGACGGCAATCAGATCCTGGAAGATCGTTTTGCTGAACAGGATTATGGCGTTGCAGCAGCAAAGGACAATACAGGACTTGCAGAAGCAGTAGAGAAAAAAGTCACTTCCATGCTTTCTGATGGTTCTATGAAGACCCTTCAGGATAAATGGGGATTACAGTAAGCTGTTTTAAGTAAAGGAAAAATGACATGATAAAAGGTCTTTTTGATGGAAAACGATGGAGTGCTCTTTTTACAGCATTCCCCGAATATTATATCCCTGGATTTCTTATGACACTTCGGATTTCACTGGCAGGGCTGGCGATTTCGCTGGTCCTTGGAGTGATATTCGGCGTGTTCTCTACCTCTAAGTGGAAGCTGCTAAGAATCATTTCGCGAATTTACGTGGAGTTCATACAGAATACGCCTCTGGCTTTACAGGTCATTTGTTATTACTCGGTTCTGCCCATGTTATTTTCCAGCTCAGGATTTCGTATCCCCAAGTTTGTTTTAGGGGTAATCGGCGTTGGAGTCTATCATGGTGCCTACATATCCGAGGTCATAAGAACCGGAATTGAAGCCATACCAAAGGGGCAGTCCGAGGCAGCTGCATCCCAGGGCTTTAGTTATCTGGAAACCATGTATCATATCATTCTGCCTCAGACAGTTAAGATTATTATGCCGCCTCTTGCCAACCAGGCATTAAATCTGGTGAAAAATACCTCTATTCTGGCTATGGTTGCCGGTATGGATCTGATGTATTTTACGGATTCCTGGGGTGCTGACAGAGGGTATTTTGCCCAGGCATATTTTACCAGTGCACTGATGTATTTTATCATTTGCTTCCCGTTAGCCAGACTGGCAAGATATTTAGAGATCCGCTCCATGCGGCTGCCGGTTGCAAAAAAGCTTGATATACAGGCAGACGAGGAGGCGGCATGTTAGAATTAATTCAACAGATATTTACACCGGCAAATATACTTTTTATGCTGAGGGGACTGCGGATGACGGTTCTCATCGCCGTGCTTGCTACCATAATCAGTATATTTTTCGGAACCATACTGGCACTGATCCGGACGTATTCTTCCGGTAAATGGAAGTGGGCGGGAGCCGTTGTGGCGGCATACACAGAATTTTTCCGCTGCACACCCAACCTTTTGTGGATTCTCTGGATCTACTTTACTGTGAAGGGGAATAAAGTAGGAGTATCGGTATTTGCCATATCTCTGTTCACCTCTGCAGTTATGGCAGAGATCTTCCGGGGCGGATTAAACTCTATTCCAAAGGGGCAGTTTGAAGGGGCGCAGTCCCAGGGCTTCAGCTTTTTACAGACGTTGTGGTACATTGTTCTGCCCCAGACGTATAAGAAGGTTATTCCGGCGCTTTTAAGCCAGGTTATAACCATTATCAAGGATACCTCATTTTTGAAAATGGTGGATGTTGCCGAGTTTATGAGAAACTGCGCAGTTGTCCTGGGCAGTATCTATGATGTACGGGGAATGATGCTGCTGTTTGGATTTGAGGCCATCTGCTACTTTGCCATCTGTTTCACACTCAGTTGTGTGGTCAGGGGGTATCAGAAAACAATTGTTACCGGTTAGGGAGGTACATCTGTTATGGAGAAGTTTACGATCACCATTACCCGTGAATTCGGAAGTCTTGGGCGTTCTATTGCCAAAGAGCTGTCCCAGATCCTTGACGTGGAGTTTTATGACCGGGATATTGTGGAGGAAGTTGCGAAAAAGCTGAATCTGCCGGTTTCAATGGTCAGCGATGAGGAGGAGAAGTCCAGGCACAGCTTCTGGCCGAGGATGTTTCCTCTTGGAACGGATGAAGAGTATATGCAGGATATTATCTTTGATGTCCAGAAAGATATCATTCTCGATCTGGCAAAAAAGTCCAGCTGCATTCTGGTTGGCAGATGCTCTGATTTCCTTTTGGAAAAGGAAAAAAATAACATCAACATTTTTGTTTATGCCTCTTATGAGAAACGCCTGGAAAACTGTGTGGAGACGCTGGAAATGACAGAGGGAGAGGCAAAAAGAATGATTCTCACTGTGGATAAGGCCCGAAATGCATATCATAAAAAATATGCCGGCTATTTACCTGGTAATCCGGAACATAAGCAGCTGATGATTGATTCCTCTCTTCTTGGGGTGACTGGAACAGCAAAGCTGATTGCCCAGATTGTACATCAGTTATTTGGAGCCTGATATGATTTAAAAGTTTCCTATTAGAATAGGCCTTTTTGGTAAAACTAGGATGAGAGTCCGAAGTATTTTCCAAAAGGGCCTGTTCTATTGACAACAAAAATAGCAGGGACTAAACTTTAAAAGGCAGGTCATGAAAAAGACCAAGTACGGGTTTTAGGAGGAAACTTAAAGTGAGGTATAAATTAGACAAAAGACTGATTCCTGTAAAAGCGGAGGAATCTGTATCAGAAGAGGATGTGCTGATTGAAATTTTAACAAGGGACGAATACTGGAGCAGACATCATACCCGCTATCAGGATCATTTGCTGGTCCGTAATTTAGAGAGGGCCCAGTATTGCAGGACTGATCTGTTAAAAGACTGTGTTTTAGGCACCTTTGTAATTCCTGTGAAAAAAAATCCTCTGAAACGTCCGCTGGCATTTGGCTTTTACATGGACCTGACCCGTCTTCTCTTTATTGATGACAGCGGGGAAGCGGAGCGCATGATGAAGGAGATAGATAAGGCGGAAATTTTTGATAAAACTACCCCAGCCCACCTTTTATTTGAGTTTCTGGAATATCAGGTCAGGGACGAGATTGTATATCTTCAGAAATATGAGGAACACTTAACAGAGATGGAAGATAGAATCATGAGCGGCAGAAAGGAAAGTGAGGATGTACTGGGAATTATTTTAAAAACCAGAAAGGAGCTTGCAAAGGTTACCTCCTATTACGGACAGCTGATGAATATGAGCCAGACCTTAACGGAGAATTACAACGGTCTGTTAAAAAAAGATGAGCAGGCGCTGTTCCACTTGTTTACAGGGAGAATGGCGAGGCTTTCGGAGTATGGAAAAGAACTGCGGGAATACGCGCAGCAGATCCGTGAAATGTATCAGGTACGAATGGATATGAAGCAGAATCATGCATTATCCTTTCTTACCATGGTAACGGCCGTATTTGCGCCCCTGTCCCTGATCGCAGGCTGGTATGGCATGAATTTTAAAAACATGCCGGAGCTTAACTGGACTTACGGATATCCTGTCTGCATCCTCGTCAGCATCCTTTTGATTATTGGAGAAATATGGTATTTTACCCGAAAAGGGTGGTTAAAAAAATAATATATTAGGTATTTAAAGCGATTCCCTTGACACGGAAAAAAAAATCTGCTATAGTTTACTTTTGTGTGAAACGAGAGGATGAAGGTCTGAAACGTGCCTGATATCTCTCGTTTTGTTTGCGATAGTGTGTTTGTGCGGCCGTCGGCAACATAAGAACCCGGTTGGCAATGAGAAAGGAATTAATCATTTATGGAGACAGTAAGATTTGACGAATTACAACTAGATGAAAGAATTCTGCGGGCAGTAGCAGATATGGGATTTGAAGAGGCATCTCCGATCCAGACCCAGGCAATACCGGTTCAGATGGAGGGAAGAGATATCATTGGTCAAGCCCAGACAGGAACTGGAAAGACCGCTGCCTTTGGTATTCCCCTGTTACAGAAAATTGACCCTAAGGTAAAAAAGCTTCAGGCGGTGGCACTCTGTCCTACCAGAGAGCTTGCTATTCAGGTGGCTGATGAGGTCCGCAGGCTTGCTAAATATATGCATGGTGTGAAGGTTGTCCCTATCTACGGAGGCCAGGACATTGTGAAACAGATCCGTTCTTTAAAAGACGGCACTCAGATTATTATCGGAACACCGGGACGTGTGATGGACCATATGCGCCGGAAGACCGTTAAATATGATTTTGTCCATACTGTCGTGATGGATGAGGCAGACGAGATGCTCAACATGGGATTTTTAGAGGACATGGAAACCATCTTAAGCCAGCTTCCTGAAGAACGACAGACAGTTATGTTCTCCGCAACCATGCCTCCTGCTATTTCAGATATTGCAAGAAAGTTCCAGAAGGATCCGGTACAGGTAAAGGTAGTGAAGAAAGAGCTGACTGTACCGAAGGTAACCCAGTATTATTATGAGGTGAAACCGAAGAGCAAAGTGGAAGTAATGTGCCGTCTTTTAGACATGTATGCACCGAAGCTTTCTGTTGTTTTCTGTAATACGAAAAAGCAGGTAGATGAGTTGGTGCAGTCACTTCAGGGAAGAGGATATTTTGCAGAAGGTCTTCACGGAGACTTAAAGCAGATCCAGCGTGACCGTGTCATGAACAGCTTCCGTAACGGTAAGACAGAGATTCTGGTGGCAACTGATGTAGCAGCCCGTGGAATCGACGTAGACGATGTAGAAGCGGTATTTAACTATGATCTCCCCCAGGATGACGAGTACTACGTACACCGCATCGGCCGTACAGGTCGTGCAGGTCGTGAAGGTATCGCATTCAGCTTCGTGGTAGGCAAGGAAGTTTATAAGCTCCGTGACATTCAGCGTTACTGCAAGACCAAGATCGTACCTCAGGCAATTCCATCTCTTAATGATGTTACCGCCATTAAGGTGGATAAGATCCTGGAAGGCGTTGTAGCAACCATTGGTGATAGCGATCTCAGCAAGACGGTCAATATCATTGAGAAAAAGCTTCTGGAAGAGGATTACACTTCTCTTGATCTGGCAGCAGCTCTTTTAAAGATGATGATGGGTGAGGAGAACGAAGACATCATCGATACCAGACAACCTCGTTCCCTTGACGAGCTGGAAGGCTTCGGAGGCGGAAACAGAGGCAGAGGAAGAAGCAGCAGCAACAGCCGCGGAGGAAACGGCGGAAGATATGAATCTTCTACCAGAGAAGACATGGCTCGCTTATTCATTAACATCGGTAAAAACCAGAACGTTAAACCAGGAGATATTCTTGGTGCCATTGCCGGAGAATCCCGTATGCCCGGGAAGATGGTTGGAAGCATCGATATGTATGACAAATATACATTTGTTGAAGTTCCAAGAGAAAGTGCTGATGCCGTGCTGACTGCGATGAAAGATGTAAAGATCAAAGGTAAAAATATCCATATGGAAAAAGCCAACGGAAAAAGCAGATAAATTTTCAGGAGCTGAACAACGAAGTAAGACGGTCTGTCTTACGGAGTTGTCCGGCTCCTGTTTTCTTTTCTTGCTTCCTGATAGAAAACAAGATACAATTAGTTCAAATGAGGAGTTTATTGGAGGAAAAAATGGCAGAGTGGAAGAAAAATGACAGGTTTCAGGTAATGATTGAGGATCTGAGTGAAGCTGGGGAAGGAATCGGCAAAACGGACGGATTCATCTGGTTTATCAAGGATACGGTGATCGGTGATCAGGTGGAGGCAAAAGCCATGAAGGTGAAAAAATCCTACGGCTTTGCCCGGCTGGAGCGGATTATTAAACCCTCAGAAAGCAGAATTACCCCTGAATGCCCGGTAGCCAGGCAGTGCGGAGGCTGTCAGCTTCAGGCCATGAGCTATGAAGAACAGCTTCGCTATAAGGAACGCAAAATATATGGTAACATTACCCGGATCGGCGGCTTTACGGATGTCCCTATGCTTCCTGTTATGGGAATGGACGAGCCATGGAGATACCGCAATAAGGCCCAGTTTCCCTGGGGACTGGATAAGGAAGGAAGACCAGTTGCAGGCTTTTATGCCGGAAGGACCCATGCCATTATCGGTTGCGAGGACTGTTTATTAGGTGTGGAGGAGAATCAGGAGGTACTAAAGCGGATTAAGGCCCACATGGAACGGTATCATCTGGCTCCTTATGAGGAGAGCACGCATAAAGGGCTGATCCGCCATACACTGATCCGGAAAGGATTTCAGACAGGAGAGCTGATGGTATGTCAGGTGATTAATGGAAATCAGATGCCACATAGCGATGAGCTGGTGAAAAGCCTGCTTGAGATTCCCGGAATGACAAGTATATCGCTGAATGTGAATAAGGAACGGACGAATGTGATTCTTGGGAACAAGGTGGAGAATCTTTATGGGCCAGGATATATCACGGATTACATCGGATCTGTGCAGTACCGTATCTCTCCACTCTCTTTCTATCAGGTGAATCCGGTGCAGACAGAGAAGCTATATGGAACTGCTCTGGAGTATGCGGGGCTTACCGGCGGCGAGACAGTCTGGGACCTTTATTGCGGGATCGGAACCATATCCCTGTTTCTTGCACAGAAGGCGAACAAGGTCTATGGAGTGGAGATTGTGCCTCAGGCTATTGATGATGCAAGGGAAAATGCAAGGCTGAATGGCATTGAGAACGCAGAGTTCTTCGTAGGAAAGGCAGAGGAGGTGCTGCCGGAACAGTATGAAAAAAACCAGATCTATGCGGATGTGATTGTCGTGGACCCGCCAAGAAAAGGGTGTGATGAGAAATGCCTGGAGACCATTGTGAAGATGGGACCGAAGCGGGTGGTGTATGTCAGCTGTGATTCTGCGACGTTGGCAAGGGATTTGAAGTACCTGGCGGAGAGAGGGTATGAGCTTGTTAAGGTGAGAGGATGTGATATGTTTCCTTGGACGACTCACGTTGAAACTGTGATTCTGATGACACGTTGTGGTAAAAACGATAAATAAGCTACACTAACCACAATATGTTGTAGCAAGCATAACTGTTTATTTTTTGATTAGTAAATAGGCGAAGTCTTTTGTGAAATCATCAAGAGACTCCGCCTATTTTTATTGAAGAAGGAGGAATATTTCTGTGGCAGGCCTTTTATTTGTTTCAAGAGAAATCCGCGCTGTTCTCGGATTAACAATCATCTATTTGGTGCCATATCCGTTAAAGCACCTGAGCATGTAAATAAATGTTTCAAGGTCTGAATCTTCCCATTTTGAAATGCGCTTATAAAACTCTTCTTCTTTTTCCTTAATCGCTTTTAACGCTTTTTCACGACCTAGCTCTGTTAAAGATAACAATACTCCGCGACGGTCTTCCGGGTGAGTCTCACTTTTAACATAGCCAAGCTGTTTGAGTCGGGAAACAAGGCGGCTGACGGAGCTTCGGTCCATAGCGGTCGATTCGGCTAAAAGAGTAGCAGCGGCCGGTCCGTTGGACAGAAGCCAACGGACAATCAGGAAAGCAGCTGGTTGTAATGTCGGATCAAAAACGGCTGCCGTTCTTACATTTAACGCATGCGATGCACTAAGCAGCGCATTGAGTTGATCGCCAAGGCTTAGCTCAAGCTGCATTCTTGATGAATCCGGTTTTGTAATGATATTTTCTTCCATAGATTTACCTCGCGCAAATATACTTGACATATATCAAATAATACAATATACTTAATATATGTCAAGTATATTCAAAATTTAGATTAATGTCAAGTAGCCGAATGATGTATCGTACACAGCTATAAACCTTTACGTTTAGCACTAAGAATTAAGGAGGATTATATGTCAACATACCCAATTGCAGTAGTAACTGGTGCTACCAGCGGTCTTGGACAACTGGCAGCAATCGAATTGGCCAAACGTGGAAAACAACTGGTATTAACGGCCAGAAATGAAAAACGCGCGGAAGCTGCGGAAAATATTATAAAGGATGCTGTACCTGAAGCAAAAATAGACTTTTATTTCGGTGATCTGTCATTTATGGAGGACGTAAGAAGAATTGGGAATCAGATTAAAGCTGAATATCCCCAAATTGATATATTGGTGAACAATGCAGGACTGCATGGCTTTGAACAGCGAATAACCAAAGAGGGATTTCCTGAAATGATCGCCGTGAATTATCTGGCGCCATGGTTGTTAACACATACGCTATTAGATTCATTAAAAGCTTCAAAAAACGCACGAATTGTTAATGTCGCTTCCGAAGCATCACGCAATCATGGTGAACTTAAATTGCCGGAGGATTTAACAGATACTACAGAATTTACTGCCAGGGGTTCATCTATGCTTTATGGAAAGACAAAACTACTTGATATTATGTTTACAGGTGAGCTTGGCCGTCAGCTTGATGGAACAGGGGTCACCGCCAATGCTTTGAATCCCGGTTTTAACGTGACTGGTCTTGGGCGAGAGTTAGGTTTTTCTTCTGTTCTTTCTAAAATATTGAAAACGCTGAATATAGGAGACCCGAGAAAAGGTGCTGATATTATCGTCCGTTTAGCTACAGACTCACAGTATCAAGGAGTGACTGCAGGATATTTTAACGTCGGTACCGGAAAATCCATTGTGCCAATATATCCGGGCGGCGACACCGCCATGCAGGATAAACTATGGAAGGCTACGAAAAGCTTACTGGAACAGAGAGGATACCTTAAGTAAACACACCAACAGAGAGGCAGAAACACAGAATGACACAAGAATTGGACTATATAAAAATCAAAAAAGGGCCACTGCTGTTCATTCTATGGCATCATTCCGTTTGCAATGCTCGTAATTATCCTCGCCTTTTTCTCTTCATCACTGATTTTGTCATACACTCCTTGTTTAATAATGATACCTTTTTCGCTTTATAATAAGGAATACCGCTGTAAACGCAACAGACATCATTTCAGCTACCACAATGGAAACCCAAATGCCATCAATTCCCCAAATAATTGGAAGAAGCAAAAGGGCACTAACCTGAAACACCAATGTCCGCAAAAAAGAAATTAAAGCGGATGTCAATCCATCGTTGAGGGCAGTAAAAAAGCCAGAACCGAAAATGGCAAATCCCATAAAGGGAAACGCAAGGGCAAAAATACGGAACCCTGAAACTGTCAAATCCATAAGCTCTTTGTCATATCCCACGAATATTTGCGCTAACAGAGTAGCAAGCAGCTGTGCGGCGGTTACCATAACAATTCCGCTGACACCAAGCATATGAAGGCTCTTTTTCAAAAGTCCCTTGAGTTCATCGTGATTTTCGGCTCCATTTTGATAAGCGATAACAGGGGATACTCCGATGGAGTAGCCGATAAAGGTAGCCGAAAAAATCATGCTGACATACATCATAACGCCATAGGCCGCTACACCGTTTTCTCCGGCAAATTTCAGAAGCTGCAGGTTATAGAGCATTCCCACAATACTCATGGAAACATTGCTCATAAATTCAGACGAACCGTTGATACAAGCCTTTAAAATCGCCTTGCCGTCAAAGGTGGTTTTGCCCAGACGAAGAATACTGCTATTTTTGCGCAGAAAATAGATAAGAGGGATTGCGCCGCCAATAAATTGGCTAAATGCAGTGGCAACCGCTGCGCCTGACAGCTTATATTCCTGCGGCAGAAGAATTACTAAAACCGCATCTAATATCATATTGGTAACTCCGGATACACCCGTCACCAAAAGACCGAGATGAGGCTTTTCCGCAGCTACAAAAAAACTTTGAAACAGAAGCTGCAACACAAAAAACGGCAATGTTGTAAGAAGAATTCGTCCGTAAACAACACAGTTTTCAAGGAGTTCGCCTTTAGCTCCAATCAGCATGGAAATCGGACGAAGCAACACAAATCCCAATACAGACAGCAGGACGCCCAGAGCAAACGCCACATACACAAACAGAGAGAAATATCTGTTTGCCTTTTCCTTATTACCGGCGCCAAGGGTGTTGGCAACAATGGCGGTGCCTCCGGTGCCGAACATGAAGCCAACAGTTGCTACAATCATCAAAAAAGGCATAATCAGATTGACTGCGGAAAATGCCACCTTGCCTGCAAAATTAGAAACAAAAAAACCGTCCACCACGCTGTAGATGGATGTGAAAATCATCATCGCAATGGACGGAAGCGTAAATTTTATGAGTTTACCATAGGTAAAATGATCTGAGAGTCGTATTTTCATGAGTCCCTCCCAAACCAGCTACTTGCAAAGGCTGCAACAGACGATGCCAAATCCTTAATATTCCAATCGCTTGTATTAATCGTTAAATGGTACGCATCACGCTTGTCCTCAACATAATTCTGGTCAAGCCCGCTTTTTTTAGCAACGGCAGCAATAATCTCACTGTCGTAATAATCAAAGTTCATAGTATCCGCAAGACGCTTTGCGAGTTCACGTCCTCCGGAGCCGAATTCACGACTTATATTAATAATTTTCAATATATTTATCCTTTCATAAAGCGCCAATTTGCTTACGGAAACAATGCGCATATTTTTCCATCAGGCGAATGTATGTGTTGATTTCTTCTGTTGACCATGAGTCAAAAGCTTGTACTTCCGCTTCATAGAGCTTAGCCACAGTGCTATTCACATAGTCCTTTCCCTTTTCTGTTAAGATAATTTTCTTTGCTCTGCCCGTGTACTGTTCTAAATATAGAATGCCATCAGCCTCCAAGCCACGAATAGCCGAGTTTACTGTCTGCTTACTGATTCCGGATTTTTTATAAATGTCACTGAGCAAGCAATTTTCTCCTTTATCAAAAATTGTATACAAAACAATAGAAACACTGTCTGTAATGCCAAGCCTTAAGGATGCCTGATGATACAGGGTTTGCGTTTCAGAAGTCAAAAAGTTAATCCGATGGATTTCTTGAACCCTCTTTTGATTCATTGCTACACCTCCAATGTACGATTTCATACTTTTATCATAGTACGAAATCGTACATTTGTCAATGCTTATGTTGTTCAATTAAATTATTATTGGTCTTATTTACTAAAAGTGAATCAAATGTTTCAATCCAATAGGTGGACGTAGGAATACTGTCTGCCAAAGGTAAGCATCAAAGGTGTCGAAACTGTCCTTCGGGAATGAATTTTGATAACTGGATTTATTATTAATGTTATAAAAGGAATCTTGTTGTATAATAATTTTAATAACAGGTTTTCAACAGTAAAAGACACATATTACCAGGAGGAGGACGATGAATAAGGAAAAGCAGACGGTAAAACGCAGAATTTTTAATTCTAATACCAGAATGGTACTTGTAACTTTAAGTCTATTTCTTTTCGTTAATATGTTTTTAATAAATTTATATGAGAGCACATATAAAAGCAGCATGATTGGTTCGTCAGAGTTAGCAGATAATACCGAACAAATAAGATATATCCTGACAGATTGGAATCCATCCCCAAAAGAAGAGGCAATAAACAATCTTGCAGCAAAATTGAAAAGGTATGGATTTTCTATTTGCGTAGAAATAGATAGTGAAGTGATTTATTCAAATACTGATTTTCCTGTGAGTGAGCTTATAAGTTATATTGGAGATTATTTGGAAACAGATGGAAAGGTGCATATTTATGTACAAGATTATATGACTGTGCTAATCCAAAATGTTATGAATGAGAAGATGAAAGTGTTTGCAATTGCAGGAGAATATCATGAATTCTGGTCTCAAAAAAATAGTTGGACTACTATACTTATACTATTGCTGATTGATGGTATATTTTGTATAGGTGCCTTACTCATAATTAGTCAGTTTTTTACTAAGAGACTTATAGAACATATCACAAATCCTTTAGATGCATTGTCAGAAGGAGCAAAAAGGATGAAAGAAGGAAATTTTTCTGAACCTGTTAAATACAAGGGAGATATTGAATTTGAATATGTCTGTGACGCATTTAATGAAATGCAGGAACATATAACGGAAGCTAATGCGGAAAAGGAGTCTTATGAAAAGGTGAGAGTTGAAATGGTGGCGGGAATTTCTCATGACTTAAGGACTCCATTAACGGCAATTAGAGGAACAATAAAAGGTCTCAAGGATGGGGTTGCTGCAACACCTGAATTAAGAGAGAAATTTCTTGATACAGCTTATAGACGAACGATAGAAATGGATCGGCTTTTGGAAAGGTTATTTTATTTCTCAAAACTTGAAACAGGTAATATGCCACTGCTTTTTGAAAAGACAGAGTGGAGTGAGTATCTGGAAGCCTATGTGAAAAAATACGAATTATTGATAGAGAATGAATCTATAAAAATTAAAATAAAAGATGTAAAAAAAGGTTTGTTTTCAAATGTTGACCGAGAACAAATGAAACGAATACTTGATAATATACTGGAAAACAGTAAAAAATATGCAGAAACAGATAAGCTTGAAATTACCATTAATATTTTTGAAGAACATGCATATGTAGTACTTGAGATCTCTGATAATGGCTGTGGAGTTTCACAAGATAAGATTCCCCATATTTTTGAACAGTTTTTTCGAGGTGATGAGTCAAGGAAGATAAAAGAAGGGAATGGTCTAGGTCTTTATATTGTAAAATATCTGGTGAATGCTATGGGAGGCACAGTAGATGCAGAAAACAGCAACGGTTTTACTATTCGAATAAGACTACCAATTTTGGCTGAATGAGGTGATTTAGATGAATGCAGAATATAGAATTCTAATTGTCGAAGACGATGATGATATCAGTATGATAGAACAGGCTTATCTGGAAGCTAGTGGGTTTGAAACATTCATTGTAAGTGATGGAGATAAAGTACTTCCGCTTCTGCATATGGAAAATTTTGACTTAATACTACTGGATCTTATGCTTCCCGGAAAGAATGGTTATGAGTTATGCAAAGAGATAAGAGGAGAACTTAATATTCCAATTCTCATGGTAACGGCAAGGACGGAATCTGTTGATAAAATTCGTGGTCTGGGACTTGGTGCAGATGATTATATTGCTAAACCTTTTGATCCCGCTGAGCTTGTAGCAAGAGTAAATGCAAATATAAGACAGTATAGTCGATTAACAGAAGCCAATCAGATAGAGTTTGATGAGAAGGGCGATGAGATACTAATAGGTAATATTCGAGTTCTTCTGCATGGCTGGAAGGTCTATAAGGATGAGCAAGAAATTCGTTTTCCTAACCGAGAATTTGAATTATTAAAATTTATGGCTGAAAATCCTAATATTGTTTTCTCGAAGGAACAATTGTTTGAAAAAATATGGGGATATGATTATGTTGGGGATAGCGCGACGGTTATGGTGCATATTAATCGTATTCGTGAAAAAATTGAGGATGACCGTAAAAACCCAAAAATCTTAGAGACAGTATGGGGTGCGGGATACCGGTTGAATAGATAAGAAATAAATTGAAAAAGAAAGAGTTTAGGATTTGTTTAATTTTATACCTTCTGTTTGTTTAATGTGATTTGATATTATTATCACATAAATAAACAGGAGGTATTTTTGTGAAGATTTTAATTACAACAGATTGGTATATTGATGTAAACCAAACCAAATATACGGAGGTCATATAATGAATATTAATACTAAGAAATTAGCAAAAACGGCCATTCCTTTTTTTCTAATAATACTCCCGCTTATTTTTAGTAACTTTATTGAGGAGATTTTCGAAAATGAAGTTCAATTTAGCATTATGTCAGTTCTAATAATATTTATTTTGTTTGCCATTATCTTCAAAAGAAGCTTTTGTGGTTTTTTGTGCATGGTAGGGGCGCTGCAAAGGGTTGTTGGATATATAGGATTCAAGCTTTTAAAAAAAAGGGTCACAGTTCCGGTGACACTTGATAAATATCTTAGAACAGCGAAATACATCATACTTACAGGTTTTGCAGTATTATCCATTGCAAGCGGCAAGTTTCTGCTGCTAGTCAGTGTTGACGATGTGTTTGAGCAATATAGTATAATATTGCCTGGATTAGCCTGGATAAGTATTGTGTTGATGTTTGTAACAATTATTGGCTCATTCTTTATTGATAATTTCTTCTGCAAATATATCTGCATACAGGGCGCTGTTGCCGGAGTTGCAGGTCGGTTTAGCCCCAGTGGTATCGTCCGATGCGAAGATAAGTGCATCAATTGCACGTTATGTACAAAGAAATGTCCCTCAAATCTAGAGGTGCATAAAATGAAGAAGGTAATATCGGCTGAATGTTTTAACTGCCAAAAATGCATTGTTGTATGTCCAAAGAAAGGGGCATTAACTAATAGTTTTGCAGGCAGAAAAATTCCATTAGTTTTGTTTGTAGCAATGGCAGTTATGTTTTATATATTGTTAACCTTTTTAATACCGCTATTTTTATAGATGGTGCTATGAGTGGGTGATATGCTCAAACCGATCCATTACCCTGTGCTGCAGGTTGGCGGAAGCAAATCTATATATTGTACAGCTTAAGCAGATCCTCAGGAGATGAAAATAGATAATCAACATTAGGTTCTAAAACAGATGAATGGTTCCAGGTAACGAGTCCGGAAGCAAAACCAGCCGCATTTGCGCATGCAATATCCGTCGGCATATCGCCGATATAGATGCATGAATTCGGGGTTACACCGGACTTTTCTGCATAATAAAGAAGTGGTTCAGGATCCGGTTTGTGCTGCTGTGTATCGTCTGCACAGACTATCAGATCAAATAGTTGTTCAAGATTGAACTTTCGGAAATAGTTTTCATATTCCGTTTTTTTTCTGGAAGTGACAACACCAAGATGAAATCCGCTTTTTTTCATAAACTGCAGCATGTCTTCTGTTCCCGGAAAAAATACAGCCTGATCTGAAAACCTGCTATAATTTTGTATCCATTTATTTTCAAAATCCTCATCTACACACGCATCAAGCAGTTCAAGAGCATCAAGAGTCGGAATTCCCAACACGATACGCAGATTCTCAAGAGGATACTCCAATTCATATGTTTCAAGTGTATATTGCCAGGTCTTCAAAATGGCATTTTCGGTATCAATCAGTGTTCCATCCAAATCAAATACGATATGATTATATTGCATAAGCATCTCCTTTGTGGTGAGTTCAATCAGTTGCAGTGCATAGTTAAGATAACATTTTCGATAGGCGTCACATTTGCTGTCTTGAGCGCAATATATCAGATTTGAGATTATGGCGCGGCTAGTATAGTTGTGTACGATAGAAAGAGACATCAGATAAGACCTCCTTTTGCTAAGACGCCGATATCGGCAACAGCAGTATCAGAAGCTTTCAAAGATGTAAGAAAAAATCCAATCACAAACCCTGAAAGGCACCCGGTTAGATAAAGCATAAAGTGTTCACCATAATAGATTGGTAATGTTATAAGACTCGGAAAAACAAAAGCGGGAGTTTGAACTTTGGAGAGTCCAGCTAGCAGCCCACCAGCGGCACCACCTATGCATCCAAAAACGAAAGGCTTCTTTCTGGGAAGATTTATATTAAATAATGCAGGTTCCGTTATGCCAAACAGTGCAGAAAGAACTGCAGGGGCACATAATGATCGAAAAGAAGTGTTTTTATTTTTTACCATAACTGCAAGTGCTGCACCTGCCTGAGCGAAAACAGCAGGAGCTATGATTGGAATAATACTGTCATGCCCCGTAACTCCAATGTTATTTATTGCTACAAGAAGCAACCCCCAATGAAAGCCGAAGATTACCATCGGCTGAATCAGTACACCTAGCAGAAGACCAGCTGCTGGAGAGGAAAAAGAATAAAGCAATGAATAACCCCATGCAAGAGCATCACCAATAATGGCACCAATTGGTCCGAAAACAAAAAGAGTGGCCAGACTGACAATTGTGAGACTGAGAAGCGGGGTAAGAAAACCTCTAACCAGTTCGGGGATTATCCGATCAAAAAAATGCTCCGTAACAGCCAAAAGAGCACTTGCTGCGATAATTGGAATGATACTGGAGTGGTAAGTTACAGCTTTAATTGGAAGATTGAAAAAATAAAGAGTTGTACCGGCTTCAAAAGCGTTTGTTAATGATGGATACAATAGAATCAAGGCGACTACTGTACTGTAAAACGGATTGGCACGGAAGGTTTTTGCGGAAGTAATTGCCAGCAGCACTGGAAGAAAGTAAAAAGTGCTGTCGGATATTGCATTCAGTATGAGATAGGTCCCACTACTGTCAGAAAGAAAGGAGGTTGTTGTTAATATAAGCAGGGCTCCTTTCATAATTCCACCTGCGCACATTAAATTCATAAGGGGCGTAAACATATCTGAAATGGCGGTTATCGACCTGGAAAGTAATTTTTTTTTCTTATCATGCTCCACTGTATTTGACCTCCTCTTATTTGACCCTTTCATTTTATATAAATATAATTATAACGAAAAAAATAAGTTGAGTCTTTCTGATATACGACATATAATGTGATTATTACGACGTACATAGAGCTATGCAGGATTCGTGTCGAATAGGAGATAAAGAGGTGAAAAAGTATGCTTTCGACTGTTAATACAATTCCATTGAATGATGAAGGAAAGGAAATCGTGAAGCGTGGAACACCAGGTTTTCCCTGCCATGCTTACATCGGTGATATTCATAATTTTATCGGAGGTGAAGTATCGCTGCATTGGCATAGTGAGTTTGAGATGTTTGCGCTGGATGAAGGCCTGGTGCAGATCATAATTGCAGATCATTCCTATGTTCTGCAACCGGGCGAGGGTTATTTCTTGAATTCGGATGTCCTGCATAAAATAATCTGTAAAACAGATCAGCCCTGCCGATACCGATCTATTGTTTTTGATCAGTATGTTATATCAGGACGCAGTGGAAGTGTGTTTGATGAAAAATATGTCAGACCATTTGTAGAAGGAGGCTCATCATCCTGGACATTTAGTCTGAGAGATGCAGGCACCGCGCCAGCGCTCTCTCTTTTTTATGCAGCGTTTAATGCCTGCGAATTGGAGCCGGATGGTTATGAATTCACAGTAAGAGATGCAATGTCGAAGATTATACTGTTATTGAATGGAGACAAGGAAAAGCAGATAGTCAGGGTTGACTCAATGAAGGAACAGCGCTTGAAGCAGATGATGAATTGGATTGATGAACACTATATGGATAAAGTAACCGTTGAAGATATTGCTGGTGCAGCCGGAATCTGTGTACGTGAATGCCAGAGGACATTTGCAACAATTATCAAGGATACTCCCATAAGATATCTGATGCGAAGGAGAATTGCTATTGCAGCTGATATGTTGAAATCATCAAACGCTGCCAATAGTGATATCTGTGCACTGTGTGGTTTTGAAAGTCAGAGTTATTTTACAAAACAGTTTCGGCTTGTTATGGGAGTTACTCCAAAACAGTATCAGAAAAATGTACGCATTTAGTAAAAGACTATGAGAACCCTTGAAAAAAGGCTCTGACACGATAAGTGTCGGGGCTTTTTTTCTATTGTGACGGTAGGTTTCTTGGCTTTTGCAACTATGAAACAGATAATAAATTTGTGGTCAGCAGTACAGAAATCCACAGAAAGGAATAATTGTTATGGAATTTATTATCGATACGAACAATCTCACTAAACGATATGGAACCGCTGCTGTTGTTGATAAAGTAAGTCTCCATGTGCCAAAAGGAAAGATTTATGGACTGCTTGGCAGAAACGGAGCTGGTGTGGCATTGCTTAATCTTATCTATTGTGAACTACTAAAATTAAAACGGTCAAAAATAATACCAATTAGTATTATAGGAGTGCTGTCTACATCATTGTTAATGCTATTAGAGGCACTGCAGACTCATTTTGATAAGCCAGAGTTTGTTTTCACCTTATCGGACGTTTACAACAGCAGTATATTTCCTGCTGTACTTTATTCCGTTCATAAGCATCCAGTTCGAACGCCAGTATATAGTTCATGAAACATGCGATAGAAGAGAATTTATCTTTATCACTGAGAGACAGAGTTTCAATGATAAAGAGCATTCGTTCGTATATTGAAACATAATCCGGAGCTGACGGCATGGTTTGCATTAGCAGCTGTGCGGAACAGGGAAAGGTCTGCAATTGTTTATGAATATTAATTCCAAAATGGAGTAACTGTTCTTTCCAATCTCCATTGTCTTGAACATCTAATAAGATATGTTTTGGACGGGTATCAGCGCATGCACAGCCCGAAGGCTATGTCGGCTAACTCTGCATATGATACGGGGAGTTTGATTTATTTTGGTAAATATTTAGAGATTTTTGGCTTATTTAAAAAAAAAATCTTGACGATATCATTAGTAGAGGGGGGGTGAAATTATGTTTATTGGTCAAATTGGATTAGTCAATAATTCTGCTCGAATGACAATGCTACGTCTAAATAATAATCAATCGCAAATAATTCGTAGATTACAAACATCAGCAGTTCAGCAAAAAAGAGATACTGTAACGATAAATTCCGGATTTACGAAGGAACAAGATAAAACCGGGATTTATAAACCGAATGTCAATAAGATGAAAGCTCTTAACAATATCACGTATACGCAGCTTGCGCCTGATGAAAGATTGAAAGCTGAAATTTTACCTGCATCTGAGCGAAGTTCATATACTGAGAATGATGCACTCATGAATGAGTATATGAAGCAGTATCGCATTGAAGGTCGTTTTGAGGGAGATACCTTTGTCCGAGATTCTGATGCACCAATTAAACTCATACTACCAGACCAAGTCAGTACATCTGATCTAGAAAGTTTTCGTCATAAATTGAACGAAAATGAACTAACCTCGGACATTGACTGGCGCGGAGTAAAAGAGGATTTTTGGAATATGGGTGTTGGATTTGACAATGTTGAGCGTCTTGAAATGAAAGCAGATTATCTCACATCACGCTATGCTGTTCTTAAAGACCGCATTCAAAATCAATTTGTTGGCGACAAGCAAATCAGTGAAATGGAAAAGCTGGAGAGTATATACACACTAGCTAAAAATGAAATGGCAAGCGCTTTTGCAAATAGTATTGGTGGCTTTTATGAGGATTTAGGACAGACGGGTGCTTCGGCAGATATGAAAGCCAGTATCTTAACAATGGTGGATGAAAAAGCTGCTCGTTATGAAGATTACATTGCTAAGACAAGTGCTTATGCTAAATCAAATACTTCTGACAACCGTTGGCTAAATAGTAATGATGGTTACATGGCGGCACGACTAAGAGAAAGTGCTACTGAATTACTCTCAAAAGCTGAAACAAGAACGGACATTCAAGTCCCTTATAGTGCCGAGGAGCTGTCCTTTGTTGGTGTCTATGCCAAAACTCTTTCTACACAAATCAATGATTCAAACCATGTGTGGGACGTTGAACAGGACGATCGTGCCTTAGGGCGATTTTTAGCACAGCAAAGTAAAAATATTCAGAAAGAAATGAGCAATTCCAAGGTTGGCGATAAGATGTCAAAACTGATGAACAATGCCTTTGGAAATTTTGCAATAAAGTTCATGGATTCGCTTGACCAGAGCATCGACAAAAATAAGATAATGATCAACAAAAACCCGTGGATGCAAGGCTTAATCAGAACAGAGCATATTGATCGTGATTCGGTCTATAGAGCTTACTATAATGCTTTAGCCATTTTATAAGAACAAAGCTGTATCTGGGGCAAACGCAATTCTTGATTATACAGATGATCTTTCCAGAGTGGTTCTTTACTATAGCAACTCCAAAATTCTGAGCAATGGAACTAATATTATTGATGGGTTGAAATGGGAAGATCATGAAACATGGTATTTACCATTGGGATACTCTGCTCGTGATATGAGCATGTCAGTAGCAAGTAATAATGGAGTTAGAGGTGTATATTTAGGCTCTTTCTCTAGTAGTGCTCCCTACTCGGCCCCAAATGCACTTTTGATTGATGTCAACCGTGGCTCTTGGTTATATTCCAATAGTTATTATCGTAATGATACTGGCGATGTAACTCATGTAATAGACTATTATGATCTGTCAGGATTGAAAACTCCAAGAACTTTTGGCGAGGGGTATGCAGACTTCTCATACGGCCCCAATTATATTGTTATAGATTTGGATACATTCCAAGTTTGTGATTTTTTGAGTCCGTTTAACTATCACTATACACCTGAGGGAGGTCGTACTTACTCATTGACTAATTTAATAGGGGTATCATAGATTTTCAATGAAATATTTATTAAATAACGTGACAACATTTGGAACAATTATGGCGTAAATTCGGAGCAGGGCTGAACAATGTTCGGCTACCTACCCCAAGAGGCAATAGTAGGCATTCAAGTTTACTATTGCCTCTTTTGAAGCACTTACAACGTAAATGGTAAATAACCAGTCCAGGTCAATAAGTTCGCCGCCCGATTGGGGCGGCGGTAAATTTACCGTGTTTTTAGTTTTCTACAACGATCTGGCAATGCCTCTGACCAAGGCATTAATTCTGCCAGTTTATTTTCTGGAACATTATTTCTTGGATAGTGCATTAACTGCTCTAGCAGATATGAGAAGTACTCATACGGTTTAAGATTATTCGCTTTTGCTGTTTCAGCAATACTATATAAGGCAGCGCTAGCCGCTGCACCGTTCTTCGAATCGATGATATGCCAGCTGTGTTTACCAACACAAAATGAACGGACACTTCTTTCTGCATCATTGTTATCAAGAGGTATTTCCGGATCCTCCAGAAATACTCTTAAAAACTGTTCTTGATGGATGGAATAATTAAGAGCACCTGCCAGTTTCGAGCTTTTATCCAGACCCGTTTTACCGGCATATTTTTTTACACATTCAAAATAAGCATCCACAAGAGGATTGACTGAGTTTTTTCTATGATCCAGCCTTTCTTCATCGGATGATTTTTCATACATATGATCTACATGATAGATAGCAGCAATTCTTTTTACTGCTTCAGCGGCTATTTTCTGCCCAGGTGTGGAAGGACTGTTTTTTCCACTGGCTTTTACAATCTCAGCGAACCGTCTTCTGGCATGAGACCAGCATCCGGCAACCTTCAGATCAGCAGACCGTTCTTTCTCCAGGGTGTGATATACCTGATAACCATCTGTCACAAGAGTCCCTTTGTATCCTTTTAGGAATTCTCTTGGAGCGTCTGTCCCTCTCGTCCCTGGATATTCGTAAAGGAAAAACGGTGGTTTTTCCGGACTGCCAGGCGAATTAGACCCACATATACTGTTTGCTATTCTCCGGCATTACAAAGGGGGTCTCGTCACAGTGTATATGATGGCTTTTCATAATCTCTGCCTTCATCATGTCACGTACCGGACCAAGATAGTATTGGTAAATACGGATCATCCAGTCCGCCATATCCTGTCTTGTAATTTATGCTACCTGTTGATGCTTCGGCTCAGTCTCAAGAAGTTGCAATGCCAATATCCATTACTTTTTTACAGAAAAGTTCATTTGATGTAGTTTATCCAGACGCTAATATCATAGGCTGGAGATACAAGTCAGAAAATGGGAAAATGTATAGGCGGCAATATAATTATTCCAGACAAAAATGGATTGGAGAATGGGAATTATGTTAGCCCGCCAATTTCTTTTGTTGACTCTTAGCCAAGAAGCTTTTCACTGGAAAAGCTGATATCTATGGATGCAGATATTTATTATTGTTATCAACCAATAGATAATATTAAAAAAGGGTAATATTATAACGTCAGAATAAATGTCCTCAGATAATTGTTTGAGGACATTATTTTGTCCTGTATTCCTGTACCAATAAAAATATCTTCACTGCAAAAAACAGGAATAGCAGTATTGTAGCATATGGCTCTCTTGCCGCAGCATATAAACAGATTGCTGCCACGCCTGCAGCAATAGAAATTTTCGAGGTAATGCGATACAATGATTCTTTTTTGAAGAAAATAAAAGCAAGCCTTGCAATTCCAAGTCCAATTATAAATAAAAAAACTGCCCAATGTATTCCAATATCTATATTTGGCAAATGAGTATTTGAAAGAAGATTTATATGGTATATATGATTGCCTTGAGGTTCTCCATAGATTGGTAATACAATACATGAAACTACCAATACATCTATTATTCCGCTGATAATATTATAAATTTTTTTGACATTAGAGTGGTTTTCAGTTTCAGCAAGGGTTATAAGTTCTTCTCCCGATAGTAGTTCATCTATTGAAACTGAAAAGAATTTTGAGATACACTTAAGCGATTCGATGTTAGGATAGCCCTTGCCGCTTTCCCATTTTGAAATAGCTGTTCTTGATACATACAATTGCTCCGCAAGCTGTTCCTGCGTTAAATTATTCTGGGATCTTAGTTGTTGCAGCTTTTCATTGAATTCCATACCTGGTCTCCTGTTAATTTTAATTTTATTATATACAGATTGACAAATAATAACAAGTGTGTAACTCTTAGTATTATATATAAAAATTGTAGTTACCGGAAACGTTAAAGTATGGGACGTTGGTATGGCTGAAATAAAGCATTGGTGGGAATAACTGTTTGCAGAGAAATTAAGATCCTATTGTAAGACCGTTCATTTTCAGAGTTTCTTTGAGAAACTTGCCAAACTGAGAATGGGCGGTCTTTTTTTGAGAACGCTATAAGTTAATAGGAATTGCAAGCGTTGGTAATAATAAAAATTATAAAATTTGACATGAGGTTCATTTAGATGAGAGAGAAAATAGTCAGTAAAAAAAACCAGATGAGAAGTATCTTACTTATGGTCTCTTTGATGGCAGTTACTGTTACAGTCATATTAAAGAAGTATTCAATTGGGGAATTAATGGAAGCGGTTGGAAGCGTACATCTATTCTACCTTATTACTGGAATTGCTTTAATGTTTTTTTATGCAGGGTGCCAGGCGATAAATTTTTATATGATTATGCATAGATTAGGGCAGGCTGCTTCGTACAAAAATTGTATTGATTATGCGTACATCGGAAACTATTTTAGTGCCATAACACCAGGGGCATGCGGGGGACAGCCTGCTCAGATGTATTACATGAATAAGGATAAAATCCATGTCGATATCTCTGCCATCACAATATTTCTTATGGTTTTCATAAGTCAGATTGTTCTTATTATTATGGGTGGAGTATTTGCGATGTTACGGTCGCATATATTAGTAAAGTCTGCACAATGGTTTATCTGGATGTTATTCGCAGGAGCGTCTGTTATGTTTTTTCTCACGGTTGTTTTATCAGCATTAATGTTTTCCAGAGTAATCATTCCTTTTTTAATTGATCTGGTACTAAAATTTGGTGTAAAGTTTCACCTCTTTAAAAAGCCAAAGGAAATAAAAGATAAACTGGATATTCTAATTATTTCTTACCGTGAAAAATCCAAACTGATTATAAAAAACCCGGATTTATTTCTAAAGGTATTTGTGATTTCTGTATTTCAATGGATTGCATACTGTCTTGTAACATATCTTGTTTATTTAAGCTTCGGTTACAGAAAAAATGACTGCCTTGACCTGATGGCAGGGCAATCATTTATTAACATTGCGGTTGCCGCAGTCCCCCTTCCAGGTTCAGTGGGCATTGCAGAAAAAGCATATTTAAATGTGTTTGGTCAGTTTTATCCGGGTGAGATGCTCCCAACCTCTATGATCTTAAGCAGAATTATTAACTTCTATTTTCCGTTATTAATCAGCTTTATTGTTTATGCTTTTGCACATCATAGAATTATGAAGGCACAGAGACGTTCCAGTTAAAACACTTATTATATATCTCTCTCATATAGTGTGGT
>NZ_JAWONS010000036.1:0-397 GCF_033342255.1 Clostridium boliviensis | reverse complement strand
CTGGATAATGAGGAAAAACTGTTTTTTGTGGATGTCCGCAATCGGGAAGATTTTGAAAACTGGCGGATCGAGGGGCGCGGCGAGATTCCGGCCATCCATGTACCGTACTTTGAACTGCTGGAAGACGCGGATGAGGAAGATTTGGCCCAAGGAGTCGCCGCTTACGCCGAGAAAAATTGGTCAGACCGGCTGCCAAAGGACCGAACAATCGTCGCGGTTTGTGCAAAAGGCGGAGCTTCGGCCCTCGTCGCTGAAGGGTTGCGCCGTCTGGGATACAAGGCGGTCAACCTGCGGGGCGGGATGGACGCATGGGGGAATTATTATGAATTTCGACCGGTCGTCGAGGAAGACGAGCTAACAATCCAACAAGTGATCCGGCCTGCCCGGGGGTGCCTCA
>NZ_JAWONS010000035.1:0-521 GCF_033342255.1 Clostridium boliviensis | reverse complement strand
AGGGGATCGGCTGATCGCCGCCAATGTGGACGAGAATGTGGAGTTCATCGGCAAGCTGTTGGGGGACGGCGCCGATGTGGTTACCCGTTTTTTCACCGTTCAATACACTCCCGATCGCCGGGCGGCAGTCATGTACATCGACGGGCTGGTGGATCTCTCCCTGATCGACCGCTTCGTCCTTTCCCCGCTGATGACGGATGCGGAAAAGATCAAGACCAAGACGGATCTGTGGGAGTTGATCAACGAAAGCTTGATCAAAACCGGTGAGACGAAGGTCACTGCCCGGATGAAGGATTTGGTGGAGGGGATCCTCTCCGGGGATACGATCCTGCTTTTAGACGGGGAGAGCCAAGGGCTGGTCATCGGCTCCAAGGGATGGCCCATGCGGAGTGTGGAGGAGCCCAAGACGGCCGCCGTCGTCCGCGGTCCCCGGGAGGGGTTTTCCGAGACGATCCGGGTCAATACCGCTCTGATCCGCCGCCGGCTGCGGGATCCCGATCTGCGGATGAAAGGCTTCAAGG
>NZ_JAWONS010000034.1:0-414 GCF_033342255.1 Clostridium boliviensis | reverse complement strand
GTGGAAAACACCACCTGTTGCTTCGGAGAAAGGGCCGCCCTTTCCTGTAGCTTCTCCGGGGAATCCTCCGGACTCCGCCAAGTAACCCAGCCCATATACAGAAGAAAGAGCACGCCGACGATGAAAAGGGCATAGCGCAGCCAGCTCACCGACAGCACCACCACGGAAACCCCGGCCACCGCAAGCAGGATGAGCAGCGCATCACAAGAGGTAGCCGTCAATACGGCCGGCATCGCGCGCATCACCCGGGGCTGCACGGCCCCCTGGTTAAAGATAAACACGTTTTGCACACCCAGCGGCAGAATGAGACCCAACGCCAAAATGAATCCGTGAACCAAAGCCAGCAACAATGTGCCCTCCCTCCAATTTGCGTGAATAAGCTATTAAGTATCCGATTTCCGCGGTTTTGGCAAG
>NZ_JAWONS010000033.1:0-329 GCF_033342255.1 Clostridium boliviensis | reverse complement strand
ATAAATAGATAGAGTGCTCCTCCAGGTTGAAACAAAATCTCCTGTGGTTTTTGATCTTTCTCGACTTCGTAGCAATGAAGAGTCAAAAGGAAACCTTTCTTTCAATGAATTCCAATTCACCATTGTATCCGCCACTTCCCAATAAAGATCGTTGTTCTTTCAATACATCTTCTTTGCTCCGCGAGGAGCGCCGTCACCGCCACGGCGGCCTCCTGAGGAGGCCGTTTGCGAAGCTCCCGCCACCAGGAACGGATGAAGCCGATCGGATTCCGCAGGAAGGAGGTGACGGGTTGGGGGTTGGACAGCACCTCCTGCAGGGTTAGGGCGGC
>NZ_JAWONS010000032.1:0-562 GCF_033342255.1 Clostridium boliviensis | reverse complement strand
ATGGATGTAGAGGTGGATGTCCTTTTGACTGTCCTCGGCGGCCAGGAAGAGGAGTTGGGCGACGACGGCGTTGGCTACGGCGTCGTCGATGGCGGAGCCGATGAAGACGATCCGGTCCTTCAATAGCCGGGAGTAAATGTCGTAGGAACGTTCGCCGCGTCCGGTCTGTTCGACGACGATCGGGGTGTGGTTCATGGATATCGCCTCGCTTTTTTCGGATGATGGCCGTCAGGCCGCCATCAACCGGCTTTGGGGGGGTTTGCCCGTCGAGATCCCGAAGCCCGAGGAGATGACGGTGATTTTGACGGGCGCCTGTCCCGATCGGGCGGGGATCACCCATTCCGTCACCGTCGCCTCCTGCCGCTCTCCGGGAAAGGGAATCACTCCCGGCGCCCCCGCCGGGGCGGATGTTTTGCCGGGAGCGGGATGCCAGATCACGACCGGGCGGTTTTCCCCTTTTTGCCCCCGGGAGGGGCGTTTTTTTTTCGAGTGCTCATTCCGGCTTACCTCCTTCAGGGATCTCCGGATAGATGACCGCCGCCACCCGGAAGGCGTTTTCGTC
>NZ_JAWONS010000031.1:0-650 GCF_033342255.1 Clostridium boliviensis | reverse complement strand
CAGACAAAGATGGAGACCCATTACGGAACGGGCACGGTCCAGGAAAAGAAAAAAGGGCAGATTTCGGGACCGTGCGCGCGATCCCTCCCTCTCCCTTTTCCCCGGGTCACTTATTGTACCAATTCCAGGTACACCATCGGCGCACCGTCGCCACGGCGCGGTCCAATTTTGATGATCCGGGTGTAACCTCCCTGTCTTTCGGCATAACGGGGAGCGATCTCATCAAACAGCTTCTTCACCGCATCCACCTGGTGATGTACCGTCTCCTCCCCGTCCTTTTCGGTGTAAGAGCGGTTCTTACGCACAAAAGCGGCCGCCTGCCGACGGGCATGGAGGTCGCCGCGCTTGGCCAACGTGATCATCTTTTCGGCGATGGAACGAACCTCCTTGGCCTTTGCCTCGGTGGTCTGAATCCGTTCGTTGATGATGAGGTCCGTCAGCGAGATCACGAAACAGCGCTTTCCGGGCGGCCGAATCACGCCCCAATTTCGCATATGCCATGGATCCTTCCCTCCCCCGACTTCAGTCCTCTTTGCGCAGAGAAAGTCCCAGTTCGGACAGTTTCTCCTGCACTTCTTCCAGGGACTTGCGTCCCAGGTTGCGTACCTTCATCATGTCTTCTTCCGTCTTCTGAGTCAGCTCCTGGACCG
>NZ_JAWONS010000030.1:0-139828 GCF_033342255.1 Clostridium boliviensis | reverse complement strand
AAAGGATTGGGACTTTGCGTATGAAAGCTTTTTTAATACTGGAAGACGGCACTGTTTTTACAGGCACGAGCATTGGTTCAAAACGGGAAGTGATCAGTGAGATCGTTTTTAATACTTCCATGACGGGTTATTTAGAAGTCCTCACCGACCCATCCTATGCGGGACAGGCAGTTGTGATGACATATCCGCTAATTGGTAATTATGGCATTTGTCAGGAAGATATGGAGTCATGCAAACCTTGGCCGGATGGCTACATTGTCAGAGAATTATCTAGAATCCCCAGCAACTTTAGAAGCGAGGATACCATTCAGCATTTCTTAGAAAGTAACGACATTCCAGGTATCAGTGGTATCGATACGAGAGCCCTAACAAAAATCTTAAGAGAAAAAGGTACAATGAACGGCATGATCACAACCCAGGAAGGATTTGATCTTGACGAAGTCATTTCGCGTATGAAAACATATTCTGTTGCAGGTGTTGTGAAGGCAACCACCTGTAAGGAATCTTATGTGCTTCCTGGTGAAGGCAAGCGGGTTGCATTGTTAGATTTAGGTGCCAAGAAGAATATTGCACGGTCTTTAGACGAGAGAGGCTGTGAAGTTACAGTATACCCGGCAGATACAAAGGCAGAAGTGATACTTGCTTCCAACCCTGATGGAATCATGCTGTCAAATGGCCCTGGAGATCCAAAGGAATGTACAGAGATCATTGAGGAGATACGTAAGCTGTATGAATCAGATATCCCCATTTTTGCCATCTGCCTGGGACATCAGCTGATGGCACTGGCTACAGGTGCAGATACCCATAAGCTGAAATACGGGCACAGGGGAGGCAATCACCCGGTAAAGGATTTAGAAACCGGAAGGGTCTATATCTCTTCCCAGAACCACGGATATGTGGTGGACGAGGATACTGTGGATCCTGCAGTGGCAGTTCCTGCATTTGTAAATGTCAACGACGGAACAAACGAAGGTATGAAATATACAGGAAAGAACATATTTACTGTACAGTACCACCCTGAAGCCTGCCCCGGACCTCAGGATTCCAGCTACTTATTTGACCGGTTTATAAATATGATGGAGGTGGGAAAGAATGCCTAAGAATCAGGATATCAAAAAAGTACTTGTTCTTGGATCCGGTCCGATTATCATCGGTCAGGCAGCAGAATTTGATTATGCAGGGACACAGGCATGCCGTTCTTTAAAAGAAGAAGGAATAGAAGTTGTTTTATTAAATTCCAATCCTGCAACCATCATGACAGATAAGGATATTGCAGATAAGGTTTATATCGAACCACTGACTGTAGAAGTCGTAGAGCAGCTGATTTTAAAAGAGAGACCGGACAGCGTGCTTCCTACCCTTGGGGGCCAGGCGGGCTTGAATCTGGCTATGGAGCTTGAGGATAAGGGTTTTTTCCAGAAGAACAATGTCCGCCTCATCGGAACCACAGCCCTGACCATTAAAAAGGCAGAAGACCGGGAGATGTTTAAGGAGACCATGGAAAAGATCGGAGAGCCGGTGGCTCCCTCTGATATCGTGGAAAATGTGGAAGACGGTTTAAAGATTGCAGAAGAAATCGGTTACCCCATCGTACTGCGTCCGGCTTATACAATGGGTGGCTCCGGCGGCGGAATTGCAGAAAATCAGGCCCAGTGCCGTGAGATCCTGGAAAACGGACTCCGCTTATCCCGTGTGGGGCAGGTTCTGGTAGAACGCTGTATCGCAGGCTGGAAAGAGATTGAGTACGAAGTGATGCGGGACGGGGCAGGTAATGTAATTACCGTCTGCAACATGGAAAACATCGATCCGGTAGGCGTTCATACAGGCGACAGCATTGTAGTGGCTCCCTCCCAGACCCTGGGAGATAAAGAATACCAGATGCTTCGTACCTCTGCATTAAAGATTATCAGTGAGTTAGGTATCACAGGAGGCTGTAACGTTCAGTATGCTCTTCACCCGGAGAGCTTTGAATACTGTGTAATCGAAGTAAATCCCCGAGTCAGCCGTTCCTCTGCTCTGGCTTCTAAGGCAACCGGATACCCCATTGCCAAGGTTGCTGCAAAGATCGCGCTGGGATACACCCTTGATGAGATTAAGAATGCAGTAACAAAGAAAACTTATGCAAGCTTTGAGCCTATGCTGGATTACTGCGTGGTTAAGATGCCCCGCCTTCCGTTCGATAAATTTTTAAGTGCTAAGAGAACACTTGGTACACAGATGAAGGCAACCGGTGAGGTGATGAGTATCTGCACCAATTTCGAAGGCGGTTTAATGAAAGCGATCCGTTCTTTGGAACAGCATGTAGACAGCCTAATGTCGTATAATTTCACAGGATTAACCGATGATCAGCTGACAGAAACCCTTCATCTGGTGGATGACAGAAGAATCTGGGTAATTGCGGAAGCATTAAGAAGAGGCTTTCCCTATGAACTCATACATGACATTACGAAGATAGATGTCTGGTTTATTGATAAACTGGCAATTCTGGTGGAGATGGAAGAAGCCTTAAAAAAAGGCCCTCTTACAACGGAGCTGTTAAAAGAAGCGAAGAGACTGGAATTCCCGGATACAGTGATTTCAAGGCTGACCGGTATATCTATAGAAGAAATCCATCAGAAAAGAAAAGAAAACGGGATAACAGCTGCATTTAAGATGGTAGATACCTGTGCGGCTGAGTTTGCGGCAGAGACTCCGTATTACTACTCCTGCTTTGGAAGTGAGAATGAAGCAGAGCAGACGACAGGAAGAAAAAAGGTTCTTGTATTAGGCTCCGGACCAATCAGGATCGGTCAGGGAATTGAATTTGACTTCTGTTCGGTTCACAGTACCTGGAGCTTCAGCAAGGAAGGCTATGAGACCATTATTGTCAATAACAATCCGGAAACAGTCAGTACGGATTTTGATATAGCAGATAAACTGTATTTTGAACCTCTGACCCCTGAAGATGTGGAAAGCATTGTGGATATTGAAAAACCGGACGGAGCTGTGGTGCAGTTCGGCGGTCAGACAGCCATCAAACTGACAGAGGCACTGATGAAGATGGGCGTACCCATTCTGGGAACTGCAGCAGAGGATGTGGATGCGGCAGAAGACCGGGAACTTTTTGATAAGATTCTGGAAGAGTGCCAGATTCCAAGGCCTGCAGGAAAGACTGTATACACAGCAAAAGAGGCCAAGGCAGCGGCAGCAGAGCTGGGATATCCCGTTCTTGTAAGACCTTCCTACGTTCTGGGAGGACAAGGAATGCAGATTGCCATCTCTGACCAGGATATCGATGAATTTATAGCGATTATCAACCAGATCGCCCAGGAACACCCCATATTAGTAGATAAGTACATTGTTGGTAAGGAAATCGAGGTAGATGCAGTCTGTGACGGAGAAGACATTCTCATACCGGGAATCATGGAACATATTGAACGTGCAGGCGTTCACTCCGGTGACAGTATCTCCGTATATCCAGCTCAGAGTCTGAACGAAGCCATCAAAGACAAGCTTGTGGAATATACCAGAAGACTTGCAAGAGCACTTCACGTAAAAGGAATGATCAACATTCAGTTTATTGTAAGTGGAGAAGAGGTTTATGTCATAGAGGTAAATCCCCGGTCTTCCCGTACAGTGCCCTATATCAGCAAGGTTACTGGAATCCCCATTGTCCCGCTGGCGACCAGAGTCATCTGCGGCCATACCATAAAGGACCTTGGTTACAAGCCGGGGCTTCAGCCGGAAGCGGATTATATCGCTGTAAAGATGCCGGTATTCTCCTTTGAAAAGATCCGCGGTGCGGACATCAGCCTGGGACCTGAGATGAAGTCTACAGGAGAGTGTCTGGGAATTGCAAAGACCTTTAATGAGGCACTTTATAAAGCGTTTGCAGGATCAGGAATCAAGATTCCAAAGCATAAGAATATGATCATTACAGTGAAGGATTCTGATAAAGAAGAGATTATTGATATTGCACGCAGATTTAAAGATCAGGGCTATAAGATTTTCTCTACGGCTGGTACTGCAAAGGTGTTAAATGATAACGGAATTAAAGCACTCCAGGTACGAAAGCTGGAGCAGGAATCCCCCAACCTTCTGGATCTGATTCTGGGTCATGAGATTGACCTGGTAATCGATACTCCGCCCCAGGGAGCAGACAGAAGCAGGGATGGCTTTGTAATCCGCAGAAACGCCATTGAGACCGGTGTGACCGTGCTTACGTCCTTAGATACGGCAGCAGCTCTTGTGACCAGCATGGAAAACAGAGCAAAAGAACTGACTCTGATTGATATCGCTACAGTTAAAAATGTATAAGGAAGCGTAGGGTTATGGTATTTTATATTAATAAACAGGCTGTAGAAATTAAAACCAGATTCGAAAACGCGCCCTTAACTTCCCCCAATGAGGCTTGCGCGGCTATGGGAATGCTTTATAAAATCTATGGTCTGCCTGTTCCCGAAAAAAAAGAGATGGTCAGTGACATGAAGAAGGATTTTCATGAGGCAGTTGGCGCACTTCCGGTTCCGTCGGAATATGCAGCAAAAATTACAACCCTTCTTGATGAGTATTACAAAGATGACAAAGTAACTGATGAAATCTATGAGCTGTTAAAATACAGCTATGATGAACAGCGGTAATAACGAAGAAAGACTGGTGCAGGATGAATTCCTGTTCCGGTCTTTTTCTCTTTTATTCAGATAAGAGCACGTATGCAATTGCATAATCAGTATCGTAGGATAAGGAGATGAGAACCGTTTTTATGCCTTTCTCTCCAGCCAGCTTTTTGGCATTTCCGTGAAAGTATACCACAGGCTGTCCGTTTTCGTTCTCCAGAATTTCAATCTCATGGAGACGCAGAGCATCTCCATGAACAGAAAAGGCTTTAAAAACTGCTTCCTTTCCGGCAAATCTGGTGGCAAAGCTGTTAAGGGGAACCGGGCGGCTTAAAATCAGCTCCAGTTCCTTTTGGGTATAGGTTTTTGTTACAAAAGGATCATTCAGATCCATGACCGCATTTTCTATGTTGTGGATATTCAAAATGTCAGTGCCAATTCCAATAATCATTGCATATCCTCTCTGTCAGCCGGAAATTTCATTTTCTCTTCAAAATCAGGAGACGTCATTTGCTTATTAGATAGAAAACCTGCGCCAACGCGCATGGTATTTAACAGATTGATAATTTCCCTGACGGATAAAAAGTCCTCTTCTTTGCTGTCTAACCAGGTGCGTGCAGCCATAAAATGAAGCTCAATAAATATTTTTGTAAAATGTTCCCGTAAGCTGTCTCTCGGCATTCCGTCATAGTCCATAATGTGGTTGATCTGATCATTAAGGATGCCCTTTAACTTCTTAACAAAGTAACCGTCTCCATTCCTGGAGTCCAGTAAAGCAGAAACCGCTTTTGGCTGGTCTTGGCAGAAGTCAAACCAGACGAACAGCTCCTGAGGCGGAGCGTAGTTGTATTTGGTCTCAAATAGTTCCGGTGGAAACAGACCGGGACGTTTTGGGGGAAGCAGCTGGTAACGGCGGTTAAGATCTGTAATCAGCGTATCTTCAATCTGTTCCATTAAATCATAAATATCGTTAAAATACTGATAAAAGGTTCCTCTGGTAATTTCTGCAGCGAAACATAATTCCTTTACAGTGATCTTATCCCATTTTTTTTCATGGATCAGTTCCAGAAAAACATCGATTATTCTTAATTTTGTCTGTTCTGATTTCGCCAGTCTTTGTTTCTTATTTAATTCCTTCACAATCTGTCTCCCTTGTGCAAAATGTCTTGATAAAATCGTACACTTATAAAAAATGTGTTCTGTTCATGTACAGGAATTCCAATTAAAATGTGATTATAACAAATTTCATAGAAAAAGTATACAATATTAGTTTTATGAAAGCAAGCATAAGGGAGGATATGATTGTGCCAGATCATAGAGAGAGAATTACGAAAACAGTGGAGATGTCAGGCGAACCGGTAGAGATCTATATGACAAAGATGATGACGCCATGCACCTCAGAGGAATTTAAGGCAATGTCTGTGGAAGAGAGAGAGACTGCAAAAGTCCAGCCGCCTTTAAACCAGCGCACCTACAGTCCTGAAGAAGGAATTGTCTGCATGCAGGATATTCCGGTTAAGATGCGGGATGGAGTAACGATTTATGCTGATATCTATAAACCGGAGGCAGAGGGAAGATATCCATTAATCATCTCCTGGAGTTTTTACGGGAAACGGCCGTTTGACGGACAGTCAGAATGGCAGATTATGGGAGTTCCGCCTCAGACCGTATCCAATATGTCAAAGTTTGAAAGTCCTGATCCGGGTTACTGGTGCCGGCGCGGTTATGCGGTGGCCAACGTGGATCCCAGAGGAATCGGGCACTCGGAAGGAGATTTTGTACAGTTTGGTTCCCAGGATGGGAAAGATGGCTATGATTTTATTGAATGGGCGGCCAAGCAGTCCTGGTGCAGCGGCAGATGTGCTCTGTCAGGAAACAGCTGTGTTGCCATGACCCAGTGGCGTATTGCTTCCCAGCAGCCACCTCATCTCACCTGTATGGCTCCATGGGAATCTACCACGGATATGTATCGGGAGTCCCTGTGCGAGGGAGGGATACCGGCTCATTCCTTTGTCAGACTGGTAATGAAGGAGGCCTGCGGTCCCAATTATATGGACAGCACGCCGGATAATCTGGAGAAATACCCATTTATCGACTGTGCCTATTGGAAAGACAAAGATCCTGTGTGGGAGAATGTTACCATTCCCGTATATCAGACTGCGTGTTGGAATCACTTTCATTTAAGGGGATCCATTAATGCCTTTAGAAAATGCCGATCCAGGAGAAAATGGCTGCGTGTCCACAGGGATTTTGAATGGCCCGATGCCTACAGCAATGAAAATCTGAAAGATCTGGAACTGTTTTTTGCCAGGTATTTAAAGCTGGAGAGAAATGGATGGGAGCTGACTCCCAAGGTTCGGATTGAAGTACAGGATACTGGTGAATTTCTTACCATGAAAAACCGTCCCGAAGAGAATTTTCCGCTGAAACGGACAAAGTATGAAAAGCTGTATTTAGACGCATCAGACAGATCCATGAAAAAAGAACCGGTAGAGAAAACGGCCATGGCGGTTTATGAAAGTGAGACCGGGGAGGTCTGGTTTGACTATCGTTTTGAAGAAGATACGGAGCTGACCGGATATATGAAACTACGGCTTCATGTGGCTGCGGAAAGCTATAACGATATGGATTTATTCATTGCCGTACAAAAGCTTAGCACCAAAGGTGATCTGCTGCCTGTCACATTATTTGGTGAACCCCATCCCGGTGCCTGGGGTAAGATGCGGGTATCACGCCGGAAGCTGGATGAAAAGCTTTCCACAGATTACTGTCCGGTGCAGGCCCACATATATGATGAAAAGCTTAAGCCAGGTCAGATTGTTCCTGTTGATATTGAGATTGTGCCAACCAGCCGCTTTTTCCATAAAGGCCAGCAGATCAGGGTTTCAATTGCAGGCAGATACATACGGGGTGACTGGTTTGAACCTCTGATGTGGAATTCGGATAATCAGGGAAATCATCTCATTTATACAGGGGGAGAGTACGATTCGTTTCTCCAGATACCGGTAATACCGCCCCGGTTTCAGGATGGAGACTTCATAATCCGGTAACAGAACAAAAAGAAAGAGGAAAAATTATGAGAGAAAAAGTATTGGAAAAGATCATAGAGCGTGCCGGCAGCATATGGAATGCAGAGCCCTCAGCCATGAGTGAAGAAACAGTTTTTGCAGATATGAACCCCAAATCCGCACATTATTCCCAGATGACTACATTTTTAGAAGATGAATTTGATATTGAGGTTCCTTATATGAACTTCAAACGCTGCCGAACCTTTGGCGAAGCAGCAGACTATATTGTGGAATTGTTAGAGGACTAGACAGATTTTATGCGGAGGCTGACATGAATAAATTTATCACAGAAATGGCATGTAAGGCAAAGGAAAATCCACAGAAAATAGCATTTCCTGAAACCTTAAACAGGGATATCCTTCAGACTGCCAGCATGGTTGTGGAAACAGGAATTGGATTTGTGCTGTTAATGGGAAATCAAAAAGAGATCGAAGACCTTGCCAAGCAGGAAGGCATATCAACACAAGGCTTTGAATATTTCGACTGCGGGGACGAGCAAAACAGAATAATGCTGGCGGACGAATACAGCCAGAAGTACCTCGACTTTACGAAAAAATCAGTACTGAGCAAAGCAAAGGATCCGGTACGGTGCGCAATGTTCCTGTTAAAGCTGGGGAAAGTGGACTGTGTGGCAGCAGGGAAGGAGTATTCAACCGGAGACGTTATCTTTGAAGCAATGAGCATTGTAGGATTAAAAGAAGGAGTGGAAAGTGTATCCAGCCTTGGAATTGCGGATATTCCCGGCTTTGAGGGACCGGAGGGGACCTTGCTGGGACTGGCCGATTGTGCAATCACAGCCCAGCCGGATGCAGCAGATCTTGCAGGCATTGCCATATCATCCGCTGACACAGTCCGGACTTTGTTAGGCTGGGAGCCGAGGGTGGCCATGCTGTCCTTTTCTACCTGCGGCAGCGCAGATCACGAAAGTATTGATGTCGTCAGGGAGGCGGTCATGCGGGTACGGAAAATCCGCCCGGATATAAGAATTGACGGAGAATTTCAGATGGATTCTGCTATAATCCCATCAGTTGCTGAGAAAAAGGTGAAATGGGAGAGTGAGGTTGCAGGAAAAGCAAATGTCCTGATTTTCCCCAATCTCCATGCTGGTAACATCGGAGTGAAGATGATCCAGATTTTCGGCAAAGCCAATGCCTACGGTCCTGTACTTCAGGGGTTTGCGCGGCCAGTCTGTGATTTCTCCAGAAGTGCTCCAGTGGAAGAAATGTTTGGGAACGTGGCAATGCTTGTGATTCGTGCAGGAGGAGAGAAGGGATGAGTACATATAAGATATTTACCATCAATCCAGGCTCCACCTCTACCAAAATAGCTCTTTTTGAGGGGGAAATGGAGCTCTTTTCTAAGAATGTCTGCCATGATGCAAAGAGTCTGGCTGCATTTGCGGCTATATCCGATCAGTTCTCTTATCGCCGGGATATGATTGAGAAACTTTTGAATGAAAACGGGATTTCCTTAAGCGGAGTGGATGCAGTTGTGGGCAGAGGAGGAGGACTTCTGCCAATGGAAGGCGGAACATATGAGATTGATGATCTTGTGTTAGAACACTCCCAAAAGGGAGCTAACGGCGTACAGCATCCCGCCATGCTCGGTCCCAGGCTGGCCAGAGAATTTGCGGATCTGTATCAGGCGAAAGCTTATATCGTCAATCCCCCGGATGTGGATGAACTCCAGGATCTTGCAAGAATGACAGGTATTAAAGGAGTATACCGGGTAATTCATCTCCATGCCTTAAATTTAAAGGAGGTCGCAATCAGGCATTCAGCTCATTTGGGCAGAGCTTATGAGGACTGCTGCTATATTGTCTGCCATATAGGTGGGGGCATTTCCGTATCTGCCCACCGGCATGGGAGGATGATAGACGGATTTGATATTACAGGCGGCGAAGGTCCAATGGCTCCTACCAGATGCGGAAGTATTTCTGTGGCTGATTTATTGAACTACTGTGAAGGAAAAACCTTAGAAGAAGTGAAACAGCTTTGTACGAAAAAGGGGGGGGTTGTAAGCCATACGGGAAGATCTGATGCGTTGGAGCTAAGTCAAAAAGCGCAAAGAGGAGATCCTTACGCAAAAATCCTCTGGGATACCATGATTTATCAGATTGCTAAAGCCATAGGTTCTATGGCGGCTGTGCTTCACGGCAGGATTGATGGAATCTTACTGGGAGGCGGTATGGTTCACAATGAAAATCTGGTAAAACAGATTACGGAAGCCTGCGGCTGGATATCTGCGATTACGTCCTACCCCGGCGAATTCGAGATGGAGGCAATGGCAGCAGGAGCTGTCCGGGTCTTAAACCAGACGGAGACCGCAAAGCGGTATCAGGGTATCAGTAAATTCCAGGGATTTGAATTTGATAAGAAAGGAATGAGCTCCGTTGAATAAATCAAATAAGATAAGAATTATTATATCAATCATCGCCATTTCTTTTATTCAGGGACTTCAGTTTAGCATATCCCCGGTCCTGGGGCAGATCAGGGAATCGTATCCAGGAGTTTCGGTAAGTATGGTTCAGATGTTGATTACAGCGCCCGCATTATGTTCCATGGTGGTTGCACTTGCATCTGGTGTGCTGGTAATGAAAACCAGCAAAAAAAAGCTTTTGCTTTTTGCCGGCTTTGTTGCGGGAATTACAGGTTTTATTCCATTTCTTTCTGACAGCTTTTCCCTCTTGTTCTTCTCACGTGCCTGTTATGGAATTGCTCTTGGACTTGCATGTACATTAAATACAGCGGTGGTGGCAGAATTCTTCCAGGGAGATGAGCGTGTTTCTGTAATGGGGATTCAGTCTGCCAGTATCGGAGCAGGAATGGTTTTTATCACCACCTTAGGCGGCGTGCTGGGGGCCATTGATTTCCGTGCGGCTTATTTTCTACATATAATCGGGTTTCTTTCTCTCGCAGTGATTGCCTTCTGTCTTCCGGATACAGGAAAGACCGGTTCGCCGGGAGGAAAAGGAGTCCGGTTAAATGGTAAAGTATTAAGAATCTCCCTGTTAGGGATGGTGGTGTTTTTATTTTTAATCACTTATACGACCAATATTTCCATGCACTTAGAAGGCAAAATTGCAGGTGATTCCACTGTGGCGGGGCTTCTGACCGGAACTTTTTCCGGCGCACAGATTGTTATGGGACTGATTCTTGGCAGTGTTGTGAAAATAACAGGAAAATATACGCTTCCAGCTGCTATGATGCTCTTTAGTGCAGGAGGTATTCTGCTGATTCTGTATCCGGAAAATATAGCAATGCTCATGGCAGGAGGCGCTTTGTGTGGGTTTTCCCAGGGAATGTTTGTTCCAAGGGCGATGTGCGAAGTATCGGACGCAGTTGCTCCTGCCGCAGCAGCTATGGCAGCTGCCTGCTTTACCTGTTTTATGTGTTTTGGCCAGACCATTTCACCATTTGTGTTAAATACGGTATCCGGGCTGATATTTCAAACGGTTACCACCGGTCATGTCTACCTTATAGCTGTATCTGCAATGGCAGTGGCAGCGGCGGTAGTATTCATTTGGAAAAGTATCTGGGAAAGTGAAAAAACTACAGAAATGAAAGGGGCTTAAAATGGAAATTGATCATGAGTATCAGGGAAAACGGGATTATCCCAATCTGTTTTCTCCTATCCGAATCGGTAATATACGGCTGAAAAACCGGATCATAGCGGCCCCTACAAGCCCCAGTATGATTACCGCAGACGGTCATATTACACCCGAAATGACTGCTTATCTGGAAGAAAAGGCAAGAGGCGGAGTCAGTGTGGTCACCTATGGAGAGGCAATTGTCCATTCTGCGACCGGTAAGTCCCATAACAAACAGCTTCAGCTGGATTCCTTTGGTGTAAAGCAGGGACTTGCCCAGACTGCAAGGGCAATTCACAATGCGGGAGCCTATGCAAATATCCAGCTTTCCCACGGCGGGAAATACGGAGGGCTTTCCAGTGTGGGCGGTGACCAGCAGTGCTGTGTAACTGCTTATGGCCCCAGTGCTGAGGTGACGCCTATGGGCGAAGTGAAAGAAATGCCGAAAGAGATGATTTATGAAATTATTGACTCCTATAAAACCAGTGCCAGACTTTGCAAAGACTGCGGTTTTGACATGGTTATGGTTCACGCAGCTCACGGCTGGCTGTTTTCCCAGTTTTTGTCTCCGGCACAGAACCGGAGAACAGATGAATTTGGCGGTTCTCTTGAAAACAGGGCCAGATTTTTACTAATGACGCTGAATGCGGTGCGTGAAGGAGTGGGACCCGGCTTCCCCATAGAAATCCGAATATCCGGAGATGATTTGACGGACACAGGTCTGGGGCTGCCGGATTGTATCCAGGTGGCAAAAATGGCAGATGATAAAGTGGATTTATTTAATATATCCTGTGGAAACCACGAAGATCCAGATGTGTTTTGCAGAACTCATCCATCTGCATTCTATGAGAGAGGAGTCAATGTATACCTGGCAGCCGAAATAAAAAAACATGTGAAAACTCCGGTAGCCTGTGTGGGTTCATTAAATGATCCGGCGCAGATGGAGAAAATAATAGCCAGTGGTCAGGCAGATCTAGTGGAGCTGGGACGGGCACTGTTAGCCGACCCCTATCTGCCGAAAAAGGCATTGGCTGGTAATGCTGAGGATATTACCCCATGTCTGCGCTGTTATGAATGTTTTGGTGAAACATCAAAATGTGAAACTGTAAAATGCACCGTTAATCCTACCATGGGTCAGCAGCTATCTTCAAAATTCATTCCACCACAGCCGGAGCGGGTAAAAAAGGTGCTTATAGCCGGTGGAGGTCCAGCTGGAATGCAGGCGGCAGTTACTGCGGCAAAACGGGGACATGAAGTGATTCTGGCGGAGAAGGCGGACCAGTTGGGAGGAAATCTTCATGCAGCCGGTGCGGCGTATTTTAAAAAGGATATTCATGACTACCTCCAGGTACTTAAACGGCGGGTAGAGAGGTCGGGTGTAAGGGTAGAACTGAATACGGAAGTAACAGAAAGCTACATAAAAGAACTTTCCCCGGATGCTTTGATCGTGGCTTTAGGTTCAAAACAATGGGTTCCGTCCATTCCCGGAATTGATCTGCCCCATGTCATCATGGCTGCAGAGGCAGAGCTTCATCCGGAGCAGATCGGAACGCGTGTTGTAATTATGGGAGGCGGTCTGGTTGGAAGCGAAGCGGCCATTTCCCTTCACAGCAAAGGGTGCAGATGCACGATTATTGAAATGAAACCGGCTGTTGCAGAGGATGTGAATTCCTTTTACAGGGGTGGACTTATGCCAGAAGTGAAAAAAGCGGCGGTCATTCATGTAAATACCAGGGTAAAGGAAATTATCCCCAAAGGTGTGATATGCGAAAAACAGGGGAAAACTTTTATTAAGGAAGCTGATAGTGTGTTATGTGCAATGGGCTTTCGGTCTCCCTATGAAGAGGTGGATCGTCTTTGCGAATCTGTGGGTGAGTACTATATAGTGGGAGATTGTAAAAATACAGGACAGATTTACCAGGCAGTTAACGACGCTTACTATGCGGCTCTGTTATTATAGGAGGAGCGGCATTTACCAGACATTTTATATTAGTACATTGGATGCAGAGTAGGATAATAGGATCTTACTCTGCTTTTGCCTGAATACCATTTACACAATCATGGAAGGATGTTAGAATTTTGTCTGACAGACAGACATATTAGGAGAGGCTGGGGAAACAAATGCGTGAGATAATGGAGTTCAGCTTTGCGCTGAACAGTGACAGAGAAACCCATGTACATCAGGAAGTTGAGATTTTATATCTGCTGAGGGGAACGGCACAGATTCTGATTAATGAGGAATCTTATATGTTGAAAAAGGGTGATTATATCCTGGTGAATGCAAATAAGCGCCATTCCATAAAAAATCTGGAAGTTACAACGCTGTTTGCCAGATTCGTCATTGATTATTCTATGATGACAGAGTATTTAGGGACAAACCAGCTTTTATTCTGGTGCAATACAGTTTCAGATAAGGATGAAGCATATCATTCTCTGAGGTTGATATTTGACCGCATCCTCACTCTTTATTTTGAAGATGAACAGGAGGAACAATTCCGCCTTCGCAGCCTTTTCTATGAAGTAATCTATCTTTTAGTCAGCCATTTTATGATTAAGACAGATGATATCCGGGTTCAGAAGCTTGGATTTACCAATGATACAAGAGTATTTGAGATACAAAATTACATCCAGGCAAATTACCAGAAGCAGTTAAGTTTAAATGAACTGGCAAAAAAACTGTATTTAACACCTGCATACTTATCAAAATATATCAGAAAACAGTTTGGTTTAAGCTTTATGGACTATTTAAATAATGTCCGTTTGTTCCATGCACTCGATGAACTGCTCTATACGGATAAAAAAGTGACAAGAATTGCAATTGATAACGGTTTTCCGGCGACAGCATCTTTTAATAAAGCATTTAAAGATTGCTTTGAACTCACCCCATCCGAGTACCGCCGTAAATATTCCGGAAAAAGCGCACCGAAGGAAGGCAGAACTGGAAGCTTAAGTGAAATGGAGATTAAGGATATAAAGAAATTTCTGGAAAAAACCAGGGAAGCTCCAGAGGTATCCCATGGAAAGCAGACAGAATTGTTTACCGTTCATGGAGATAAATGGGAACCCTTAAAAAGAACATGGTCTCAAGTCATTAATATCGGAGAGGCCGCCCTTTTGCTTCGTTCCGACGTTCAGGAGCATATTAAGATATTAAAGGAAGAACTGGGGTTTTCCCAGGTGCGGATCTGGAATATAGTCTCACTGATCATCTATCAGAATGCCCAGGGTTATTTAAATTATAATAAACTGGACCGTATTATTGATTTTTTGACAGAGAACGGAATCAGTCCCTTTATAGAACTGGGATTTAAACCTAAAATTGTGATTAAAGCAGCCGATGAATTTCTTATTAATCAGGAAAGCGAGATTTTATTTCACAGTCTGGGGGAGTACGAGCACGTTCTTGGTGAGTTGGCAGCTCATATGGTGAACCGGTATGGACTGGAAACAGTGGAAACCTGGTATTTTGAACTATGGCATGACAACCGGCTGAAAATTGAATCAGAGGATGGCTGGTACTTTCCTATATTTGATGCGGGGTATTCTGTGTTGAAACGGATCTCAAAAAAGATAAAGGTTGGGGGTGCAGGAATCGTGCTGGGCTACGAAAGCCATCTGTATGAAGAAGTATTCTCCATCTGGAAAAAGCGTGCCATCTGGCCGGATTTCCTCTCAGTTTACAGCTATGGCTATGTGATGATCCCCCAGGAGGGAATTCTCTACGGAAAGAAATCCTTAGACAGCCAGTACACTTTAAATCAACTGGATGTGTTAAAACAGACACTATATCAGCTGGGATTTGATGTCAGGCAGGTTTTTGTCAGCGAGTGGAGTTTTACCATATCAAACCGGAATGTGCTCAATGACAGCTGCTGGAAAGCGGCCTATCTGTTGAAAAGCTGCATTGATGCAGAAGGAAAGATCGATCTGCTGGCATGCTGGCATGGCACGGATTTAATTTCCGAACATTATGATACGGAAGCGGTTCTTAACGGGGATAGCGGACTTCTTACAAAAGAAGGAATCTGTAAGCCTGCATTTTATGCCTTCCGTTTTTTAAGCCGGATGCAGCCGCACCTTCTTGGAAGAAATTCCCATGCCATGGTAACTGCAAACGGCAGGGGAAACTATGGGATTGTCTGCCATAACTATAAAAAATTAACCTATCAGTATGCAACAAAAGAGGAGGATAAGCTGGAGCTTGAACAGATGGAGAGCTATTATGAGGACAACTTATCTCTACGGCTGCAATTTCGGATTGATGGGGCAGAGGATGGGCAATATCTGGTTAAATCCCACTATATAAATCAGAACAACGGAAGTGTGCAGGATTTGTGGAAAGAAATGGGGTATCAGAAAAGCCTTTCCGGAGAAGAAATGATGTATATGAAGCAGTTGGGCAATCCCCATATGGAAATGCAGCGGGTTACAGTAAAAGGCGGGGTCCTGGAACTGGAGGCTGTTTTAATGCCTCACGAAATCAGGCTGCTGGAAATTAAATATCAGTACTAGTTTAATAAAGAGAGGACAAAAATCATGGTGGAATTTTTGTCCTCTCTTTTTTGCTGCTTTATAAAAAGGAATGATTGCGTCTAAAAGAGGTTAATTGCAATGAAGATAAATAAAAGTCAAAAACTTATAATGGTAACAGTAAATGAATGGAACGGAGGAGGTATCTATGAAATTAGGATTTGTCAGCGCCATACTGGAAGCGTATTCCTATGAAGAAATGATGGATTTCGCTGCAGAACATGGATTTGAGTGTGTGGAAGCTGCATGCTGGCCATCAGGGAAGGCAGAACGCAGATATGCGGGGGTCAGCCATATCGATGCGAAACGTGTTCTTTTGGAACCAGAATATAAAGAACACATTCTGGAGTACAGCAAAACCAGGAAGGTGGAGATTTCTTCCCTGGCATATTATCCCAATGCTCTGGATGAAGATTTAAAAAAGCGGGAAGAAGTAATCGAACATTTAAAAGCAGTGATCCAGGCCAGCAGTGTTCTTGGTATCGGAATGGTGACTACCTTTATCGGAAGAGATCAGAAAAAGACAGTTGAAGAGAATTTAATCATGGCAAAGGAGGTGTGGACTCCCCTCCTGCAATTGGCAGAAGAGCAGAATGTAAAGGTAGCCATTGAGAACTGTCCCATGCTGTTTTCGGAAGACCAGTGGCCCGGAGGGCAGAATTTAATGACAACACCGGATATCTGGAAACGGGTGTTTGAAATACTTCCTAGCAAGAATCTGGGAATTAATTATGATCCTTCTCATTTTGTCTGGCAGATGATTGACTACATAAAGCCGATTTATGAGTTTCAGGATAAAATTTTCCATGTTCATTATAAAGATATTAAATTGTACAGGGACCGTTTAAACCAGTGCGGCATCATGGCATATCCCCTTGAGTTTATGTCACCAAAGCTTCCTGGACTGGGAGATGTGGACTGGGGAGCCTATGTATCGGCTCTTACGGATATCCGGTATGAGGGTTGTTCCTGTATTGAAATAGAGGATAAGGCCTTTGAAGATTCAAAAGAAAGAATAGAAGCATCGCTGATCTTAAGCAAGCGTTATTTAAAACAGTTTGTCATTTAAAACGAGAAGGAGAAAAGAAAAATGGGTGAAAAAGTAAGAGTTGCGATTGTTGGGTGCGGCGGAATTGCCAATCAGAAGCATATGCCGTCCTTAAAAGCCAATGCTGACAAGGCTAAGATGGTGGCTTTCTGTGACATTATAGAGGAACGGGCTGTGAAAGCGGCAAAAGAATACGGGACACCAGATGCAAAGGTATATGCAGATTATCAGAAAATGTTAGATGAGCTGGCAGATGATATCGATGTGGTTCATGTCTGCACGCCCAATGTGGCTCACTGTCCCATCACTGTCGCCAGTTTTGAAGCAGGTAAGCACGTTATGTGTGAAAAGCCAATGGCTCATACCACGGCTGATGCGCAGAAAATGATGGATGCATGGAAGCGTTCCGGAAAGAAATTCACCATTGGCTATCAGAATCGTTTCCGGGATGATACCACTGCTCTTAAGGCCTCCTGCCAGGACGGTGAGCTGGGAGAGATCTATTTTGCAAAGGCACATGCACTCAGAAGAAGGGCAGTTCCTACCTGGGGCGTATTTCCTGATAAATCCCTGCAGGGCGGCGGACCATTAATTGATATCGGAACCCATGCACTGGACATTACCCTGTGGATGATGGATAACTATAAACCGGTATCTGTCTCCGGTCAGGTATTTTATAAGCTGGGACGGCAGCAGGACGGACCGGCAGGCAATGTATTTGGTCCATGGGATCCCGAGACCTTTGAGGTGGAGGACTCTGCGTTTGGCCTGGTGAAGATGGAAAATGGAGCTGTTATTTATCTGGAAGCCTCCTGGGCATTAAATGTCTTAAAATCCATGGAAGCCTCCACTACCTTATGCGGAACGAAGGCAGGTGCTGAAATTCATCATGGAGGAAGTTATCCAAAAGATGAGCTGATCTATAACTTGGTTGAGCACGATCAGCTGATGGAAAAGACTATTTCACCAGCAGGCGTTGTGGATTTCTTTTCAGGCGGAGCTTCTGCAGAAGGAGTTCGTGAGCAGGCGCAGTGGATGACTGCAATTCTGGAAGATAAGGAACCGTTAGTAAAACCGGACCAGGCATTTGCAGTGACCCGGATTCTGGAGGCAATTTATCATTCGGCAGAAACGGGAAAAGAAGTAATTTTATAAAATGCAGAAAGGAGTTTTACGATGTATCCAAGACATATGTTTCATCCGGACCGTTTTTTAAATGTCCGGTCAGGCGATATGGTTACAGGCTTTCAGTTTGACTGTCGGATTCAGTATTACCGGGGCGTGACTCTTTCCATTATCCGTGACATTGCCGTCAATGTAGACGGGGTGGATTATGACAGAAAGGATATCCGATTCACACTGGAGGGGGACACCTTCACTTTAGATGAGATGGAAACTGTAATTACTTACCGCTGGAAATTCGGTCAGTTTGCCACAGTTACCGTATTAAAAGAGGGCGGGCTGGCTCCCGGCAAACACCATATTTGTTCCACGCAGACGATTGCACCGTCGTATATGCCCATGATTCTGGTTAATTCCGGCGAATGCGATTTTGAGATCAGGGAGGGAAAAGATGAGCTTTGATATGAAAAGGAGTGTTTCCCTGTACAGCTATCAGGAAGAATATTACTTGGGAAAAATGAATCTGGAGGACTGCATCAGAGAAGTATCTAAAACAGGGGCAACAGGTATTGAATTACTGCCGGAGCAGATGATTGATGAATTTCCAGTGATTACGCCGGAATTTAAAGAAAAATGGTTTGGCTGGATGGAGAAGTATCAGGTGGAACCTACCTGCTATGATGCGTTTTTAGAGAACCACATATATAAAAACCGCCGCTGTACCTTAAGAGAGCAGATTCAGATGATGGAACGGGATATAAAACTGGCTCATGAACTGGGCTTTAAAACCTTAAGGACACTGGTTTCAACGCCGATGGAGGTCATTGAAGGAAGCCTCGCCTGTGCCAGTGACCAGGATATCAAAATCTGCCTGGAGGTACATTCTCCATTTTCCTTAAATTCCGGCTGGGCAGATGGCTATATGGAGATGATTTTAAGAACAGGAACAAAAAATTTCGGGTTCATGCCTGACTTTGGAATCTTCTGTAAGGCAGTGCCTGATGTCCTTAAGGATCAGGCTCGCAGAAAGGGAGTCAGTGAGGATGTAATAAAAGCGGTAGATGATGCATTTGCCCAAAGAGTGGAAAAAGGATTTGTTAAGATTAAGTATGATTTAAACCTTGGGAAGGCCAATAAAGAATACCGGATTGCAAACGGGGAGCCGGAATTAATGGAAAAGGTGAAAAAACTTGGAGGCGATGAAGCAGCACTAAGGTATGCAGCTTCCACATTTGCCTACTCCTGGTGTGATCCACAGGACATTATTGATAATATTAAATATATTTATCATACCCATGCAAAATTTTACAACACCGATGAGAGTTACAGGGAGACATCAATTCCCATTGGAGAGGTAGTAAAAGCCTATAAAGAGGCCGGGTATCACGGATATTTAAGTTCTGAGTATGAGGGAAACACTGCCCTTAATGATACCTTTGATGTGGATAGTGTGGAGCAGGTCCGCCGCCACCAGGAAGCGTTAAGGAGAGCGATTGAAGAGCAGGTAAACGTATGAAAAAGATAAAAACCGGAATCGTCGGATATGGATTTATGGGTCACTGCCACGGAGAAATGCTTGGCACATTTGACGAGATCATATTTGCGGCAGCAGCTGATACCAATCTCCAGCAGTTAAAGGATGTGCCGGAAGGGGTGCACACATACGGATCTATTGATGAAATGCTTATGAATGAAGAACTGGATTTGATTATTATTGCAACCCCCAATCCCAGTCATCTGGAAATGGTGGAAAAAAGTGCAAAGGCCGGTGTACATATCATTTGTGAGAAACCGGCAGCCATGTCGGTTGGGGAATTTGACCGTATGACAGCGGTGGCAAAGGAAAATCATGTGATATTCACTGTTCATCAGCAGAGACGCTGGGATAAGGACTTCAGAATTATGAAGGAAGTCTATGACAGGCGGCTGGTGGGTGATATGTATGTAATCAAATCACAGCTTTATGGAATCAACGGAAATATGCATGACTGGCATGTCTACCCTGAGATGGGCGGCGGTATGCTGTATGACTGGGGTGTTCATTTAATTGACCAGATTCTTTTTATGGTGGATTCTGAAATTGATTCCGTCTTTGCAGATGTAAGAAATGTAATCAACCGGGATGTGGATGATTATTTCCATATACTGATTAGATTTAAAAATAATATGACTGCTGATATTGAACTGGGAACTTATTATCTCACACCAAAACGCGCATGGTTCATTGGAGGAACAGGCGGAAGTGCAATGATTGATGGATTCGGCGGAGAAGGTAAGATTGTAAAAACTACTCATCTGCTGGAAAATGTTCCTGGAAAGATCACCATGACTGCAGCCGGACCCACCAGAAGTTTTGGACCGCCTGCGCCGGGGCTTTTGATTGAAGAAGAATTGCCGGTAACCAGTGCAGAGCATCGGGATTATATGGTACAATTTTTAAAAGTGCTTCATGGCGAAGAAGAACTGGCAGTGAAGCCGGAAGAAGTGCGTGTTGTTTTAGACGTAATGGATGCAGTCCGTCAATCAGCCAGGACTGGAGAGGCAGTCCGCTTTAAAAATAATAATCAGAGGTGATAAGGTGAAAAAATACGAGACACAGATCGTTGTGATTGCGGCCGGACCGTCAGGGCTTTCTGCGGCAGTACAGGCGGCAGAAAACGGGGCAGAAGTCATTGTTCTGGAAAAAACTTCCACTGTGGGCGGGGCTGCAAATATGGGGATGGGACCGTTAGGAATCGGAACCAAATATCAGAGACAGCAGATGATTGACATTACTGTGGAAAAAGCATTTAACATGTTTATGGAGTACACCCATTATAACGTGGATGCCAGATTGGTGAAACGTTATTTTGAACAGTCGGCAGAAACCATTGAATGGCTGGAGGACATGGGAGTGGAATTTGAGGGGGCATTCCGCTATTTCCCCAAATCAGAGGCAACCTGGCATATTGTAAAGACGGATCATGGGATTGGACCAAGAGCAGCTTCTTTTATGAATAAGGCTTTGTATGAGAGAGCAAAGGAGCTGGGAGTAACATTCCTCTTAGAGACGCCTGCAAAGGAAATTATAAAGGAAAACGGAGCAGTTGCCGGAGTTCTTGCATCTGGACCTGACGGAGAGGAAATTGAAATCAGCTGCAAGGCGGCAATTATCTGTACCGGTGGTGCCGGAGCCAATAAAGAGATGATTAAAGCGGAAACCGGACTGGATCATGGGGAAAACCTATACAGCTTTGCAATACCCGGACTGACTGGAGATGGCATGAAAATGGCATGGGAAGCGGGAGCAGGGAAAACTCAGGTTCGCATTGAGATGGCAGCAAGCATCGAGGGTATGGAAGATTTGACCCAGGGTGTCTCCAATGTATTTGGTCAGCCCAATCTTCTTGTAAACAGGCAGGGAAAACGGGTTATGAATGAAGAACAGATGCAGAATTCCACATTTCTTTCTAATGTAGTATCTCATCAGAAAGACAAATTGTGTTTCAGTATAGTGGATTCCTCAATTGTAAAGCATTACATACGGAATGGTGTGGATCATGTAAGCCTTGTGAGAACCAATCCGGACGTATCGGATTTCTACGATGGCATTAAGATGGCTGAGGAAAATGGCAATGTAGATCTGTATGTGGCGGATACGATCGAAGAACTGGCTGAAAAAGCCGGAATAAACGCAGAAAACCTGGTGATTACTGTGGAAGATTACAATGATTACTGTGACAGTGCAGATGCAGAGTTTTTTAAGGACAGAAGGTATATGCGCCCGGTTTACAAGGCTCCCTTTTACTGCGCAAAAGTAAGGGTTGGCGGATATGGTACAGTTGGCGGAATCAAAATCAACGAAAACTGCCAGGCTGTAGATGAAGAATTTGAGCCGGTGCCCGGACTGTATGCAGCCGGAGCAGATTCCTGCAACATTTACAATGACAGTTATATGTTCCTGCTTCCAGGAAATTCCATGGGTTACGCGGTAAACACCGGAAGAATTGCGGGTATGAGCGCAGCAGAATACGTGGAAGAAGTATAAGACAAATCAGGAGGAAGAAAATGAAAGTATTGGGTATATCATTCGGTCGCAAAATGAAATGCGGAGATATCATGGTGAAGGAAGCGCTTTATCAGGCAAAGGCCGCTGGGGCAGAGGTGGAATTTATAAACACAATCAATATGGAGATCGGGCATTGCAAAGCCTGCGGAGCCTGCAGCACGGTGAGAGACCGGGGAGGTAAAGTAGCGTGCATTTTAAAGGATGACTATGAAAAGCTGGAAGAAGCAGTCTTAAACGCAGACGGAATTATCATTGCAGCGCCGGTATATGCCGTAGGAATTGTCGGTCAGTTTAAGAATTTTGTGGACCGGTTTTGTCCTGCCCACGACAGAGCGGCTTTTTTGGAAGAACAGAAAAAGAGAGTGGAAGCTGGGAAAACAGGAGAGGAACTTCTGGATGCCAGATATTTTAAAGACCGTTATGTGGGGTATATTTCGGTGGGAGGAGCTTCTACGCAGAACTGGGTATCCATGGGTCTTCCCATGCTGAACCTGTTTGGTTTTTCCTGCCATATGAAGGTTGTAGGACAGATAGATGCTTATGATCAGGGAAGAAGGGCGAACCCAGTGCTAGACAGCCATCTGATGGAGCAGTGCGGGAATCTGGGCAGAGCCATTGCCCAGTCTGTGGGAAAACCGTATGACGAGGTAGAATGGGTTGGCGAAGAGGGAATCTGTCCGGTCTGCCACTGCAATCAGTTAAGTATTTCTCCATCCCGGTCTGCAAAAGTGGAATGTCCGGTTTGCGGAATCAGCGGAGATCTGGAACTGAAGGATAATAAAATAGAAGTAAAATTCAGCGAGGAGCAGATAAACCGGGCCAGATGGACCATTAACGGATTATATGAACATTACCATGAAATACAGGGAATGATTAAAATATGTGTTCCAAAACTTCAGGAGCATAAAGATACACTGCCGAAGATGCTGGAGAAATATGAAAAATTTGACCAATTCATCAATCAGTGACGAAATAAGAGAGGGACAAAATGGGGACAAATAAAAATGAAATAAGACCGGTTCAAATAGGGGTTTACGGTCTGGGAAATTTTGCATCACAGTTATCATGGACGATGGTCAGCTCATATCTGATTTTGTTTTATACAGATGTATTTGGTTTGGCAACAGGGGCGGTTGCAATTCTTATGCTGGTGGCCAAAATCTGGGATGGAGTCAATGATCCCATGATGGGAGCAATTATGGAGCGAAGCAGAACCAGATGGGGCAGATTTCGGCCATATATTGCGTTAGGTTCTCCACTGCTGCTGATTTTTACAATACTTACATTTACGGTTCCGGGATTTGGGGATAAGGGCAAACTGATTTATGCTTATATTACTTATATTGGTCTTGGAATGAGTTATACCGTAGTAAATGTCCCATACACTGCATTGCCGGCTGTAATGACCAATGAGCCGAAAAGTATAAACCGTCTTTACGCTGCTCAGATGGTGGGGATGACTACTGGTATGATTATTTTAAACCTCTGTACATTGCCTCTTGTGAAATTTTTGGGCGGCGGCGTACAGGCAGCAGGATATCAAAAAACAGCGACATTATATGCGATTATATCACTTCCGATTTTTTGGTTCGTAACGTATTTCTGTAAAGAAAAGATAACCATCCGTAAGGAAGACCAGGTGCCGGTAAAGGAGACGGTGAAGGCAATTCTTAAAAACAGGAACTTAATGCTTACCATAGTATATACCATCGTTTCCATGGCTGGAATGTTTGGGCGTATCGGTGTAGCTGTGTATTTCTATATTTACTGTGTGCAGGATTTCCGGTTTATTACTTTATTTATGATGATGCAGATGATCGTAGGCACAATTATTATGCCGCTTTCTCCGAAGGTGATGGAGAAAATCGGAAAACGTAATACTGCCATTGTCTCTATGCTGCTTCAGGCTTTCGCAATGGCAATGATGTTCTTTGGTCCCTATAAAAACATTCCCTACCTTTTCCTGTGCCACATTATATACGGTTTGGGCTACATAGCAGGACCTTGCGGCAGTGCAATGATTATTGACTCCATAGACGAATATGATATCAGAAATCAGGTAAGAAGTGACGGAACGGCATTTGCCATGAATGGTCTTGGAACCAAAGTGGCATCTGCAATCGGAAGCGCTCTTGGAATTGCTATTATTGGCTGGTTTGGTTATCAGGCAGGGAAAGATCCAACTGCTGAAGTACAGACGGGAATTAACATTGCCGCTAATTTAGTACCGATGGTATTTTTCCTTCTGGCAATTATTCCTCTTGCAATGTACAATCTCACTGACAGCAAGATGGAGGAGATCAGAAAAGCAATTTACGAGCGGAATATGGCAAAACAGAAAGAAGATTAACAACGAGGAACAGGGAGGAATGATTCATGGCAGTCATAACGATAGACGGTAAAAAAATGGAAGTAACAGATGGCAGAAATGTGCTTGACTGCGCTCTTGATGCGGGGATATATATCCCCCATCTGTGCCATCATCCGGATTTAAAGCCGCTTGGCTCCTGTCGGATGTGTCTGGTAGAGGTAGATGGAGGGGATACACCGGTCACTTCCTGTAATTTAAAAGTAAAGGATGGAATGAATATCCGGACTGACAGTGAGGAAATTGCCAGACTTCGTATGCTTTCTCTGGAGCTGATCTTAACCGGTCATCCGGAGGATTGTTCCACCTGTCCCAAGTACGGCAATTGTGAACTTCAGACTTTGATCCAGTACATTGGTCCCAAAACAGGCAGGCTGAAAATGCGCATGAAAGGATTTAAGACAGAGGATGAAAATCCACTTCTGATCCATGACATGAACCGATGTGTTTTATGCGGCCGCTGTGTCAGAGCCTGTCAGGAGCTGCGGGGAGTCCACGTTTTGGACTATCAGAAAAAGGGGCTGGAAACTTATGTAGGCACAATTCACGGAAAACTTCTGGCTGATGCGGACTGCCGCTTCTGCGGTGCCTGTGCGGAGGTGTGTCCGACCGGTGCAATTCGTGATAAGTGGAAAGAGGGACAGGAGCAAAGAACAAAACCAGACAGAGTTGTTCCGTGCCGTTATGGCTGCCCTGCTCACATTGATATTCCAAGATATATCCGGTTTGCAGAGGAAGGGCGGTATGATGAAGCGGCTGCCGTAGTCAGGGAGAAGGCTCCATTTCCAGAGATTCTTGGACACATCTGCAGCCATGCCTGTGAACTGGAATGCAAACGGGGAGAGATCAATGAATCTGTTTCCATCCGAAATATAAAACGGGTTGCTGCAGAGCATGATACAGGAAGCTTTTGGAGAGGAAAAGGTAAGCAGCTAAAAGACAGCGGAAAAAAGGTATGTATTGTAGGTGCCGGTCCTGCAGGTCTGACTGCTGCATATTATCTGCGCAAACAGGGGCATGAGATCACAGTTAAGGAGGCACTTCCACAGATTGGAGGTATGATGAATTATGGGATTCCTTCTTATCGGCTGCCCAGAGAGGTTATAAGAAAAGAAATGTCCTTGATTACAGAAGCTGATGTCAGAATTGAAACATCTGTAAAAGTAGAAAATTCGTCACTGCTGTTAAAAGAATATGATGCTGTGCTGATGGCGGTGGGAAGCCATAAGGGAATCCGTCTTTCAATGGAAGGGGATCATCTTCCGGGTGTAGTTTTAAATACTGATTTTCTCAGACAGGTAAATCTGGGTAATCCGGTTGATACCGGCAGCCGGGTGATTGTTCTGGGCGGCGGAAACGTAGCATTTGACTGTGCCAGAACAGCAAGACGCCTGGGGGCAGAACAGGTTTATCTTGCCTGTCTGGAAGCCAGAGAGGATATGCCGGCGGATGAAGAGGAAATTCTTCAGGCCCAGGAGGAAGGGATTGAAATCTATCCTTCCCGCACCTTTGAGCGGATCACAGGAACAAACAAGGTTTCAGGAGTTGATTTCATGAAGGTGAAATCCTTTACCTTTGATGAGCACAGGAGGGCTGTGATCGAAAAAGAGGAAGGAACAAAGCTGCATCTGGAAGCTGACACAGTGATATTTGCTGTGGGGCAGAGACCTGATCTTGATGAAGCGTCAGGTGTGCAGCTGGGAAGAGGAAACTGTATACAGGTAAAAGAGCATTCCCTTAAGACTTCCACAGATGGCATCTTTGCCGCGGGTGATGTGGTATATGGGACAAAATCAGTGATTGCAGCCATTGCATCCGGAAGGGAAGCAGCTAAAGAAATAGACCGTTACCTTGGAGGAGATGGTGATATCTCGGAAAAACTGGCACCAGAAGATCTGGCATCTCCTTATCTCGGACCATGCCCTGGATTTGCTTACAGGGAGCGGGTATCGTGTGAAAACGGCCGCTGTCTGCAGTGCGATTTGCGTCTGCAGATTGCACAGCCCAGGCTTTGGGGAGATTATTCCGGACAGGAGGCGGAGAACGTATGAGCAGCCGTCGAGAAGAAGTGATAAAGGTACTTTCTGATTTCAATTTAAAGGATTATGGTACAAATGGCATTTCCCTTTCAGAACGTTTGGCAGAGGCACAAACCCAATGTCTGGCAGTGGGTCTGCGAAACAGTGATCAATTCGGCGTGCTGCTTCAGCTTATTGATACAGAGGAGGGCTTAAGACGGCTGATAATCGGAATGGAAGCGGCTGCTCTGGTTCTTGGGGCAGGGAAAAAACTTCTTTATATTCCTGAATATGCGCTCAAAGAGAAGGAATGGATTGAAAAAAGTTTGAATGCAGCCGGAATTGAATTGAGAACCGGTTTGATCGATGTAAGAGAACATGAGGATTCTGTTATCTGTCATCTGGTTACCATGCTTGCGCTTGCTGACTGTCTGGACGGTACCTACGAGGAGGGTATTTACATCTCTGTAAATGGCGGACCATTAAAGAAAGCAGCCCCTGATACCCTCATTGGAGATTTAACCGATCCTGACGTGGGTAAAGGTGTCCTTGCTGGAAATCATGTCTATAGCAACGGCGAATGGAATAAGACGCTTAAGGAAACAGAAGCATACAATGGAGTGCTGAGGATTCTTGCGGGAAATGAATGCATGGTTCAGCTGGCTCAAAAAGACCTTTTGAAAAACAGGGAAAGAAGCTGTGGGAAATGTGTGTTCTGCAGGGAAGGACTGCTGCAGCTGCAAGCCATGTTTAAAGATACTGCCGAAGGGAAGGGAAGAACCGAATACCCGGAGCTGATTAAGGAAATTGGTCTGGCGATGAAATATGGCTGCCTTTGTTCTCTGGGACAGAATGCAGCGGAACTTGCCTTGGGAGTTATTGAACAGTTTTCCGATGAATTCAGCGCTCATAATAAAAGAAAAAAATGCCCTGCAGGAGTTTGCTTTGTATCGACTGCGCTTTTCATCGATCCGGCTGTCTGCACAGGCTGCATGGAATGTATGGATCAGTGTGTTGCAGACTGCATCGAAGGTAAGTCAGGGTATATACATATGATAGACACCTCCGAATGTACCAGGTGCAGAGCCTGTATGAAGGTTTGTAAGGCAGGAGCAATTATTGAAACAGATGGAAAACTGCCGAAATTGCCTGAAAGACTGATTAGATGTGGAAAGTTTAAAAAAAGATAGAGAAACTGTTTGTGCAGTTATGAATAAAAAAGAGAAAAAACGCTTCATATTTGTTGCAATAAGGAGAAAATACCAGCAGTACCTTGTTGAATATTTCGCATAATGATAAAATAGCTGTGAAGTATATAATAAGGAAGTGTTTAATATGAAACGAATTATAAAAAACTATTGGCTCGGCTGGGTAAAATGTGCAGAAATTATGAAGCAGGGCGTTTATTCCATGAATCATTGTGCTTATGTACCTGATAAAAAAGCAAGATAATAAAAATCACCTTTCGTCTGTTTCGAAAGGTGATTTTTATATATAAGCTTACATTTCTTTTTTTACAAACTGCTTGTCAAATTCCGGATTGTAATAATAGAAGTTCTTAGGATTCAGCGTAGTCTTTATTTTTTCCAGTGCTTCACCGAATCTCTGGAAGTGAACCACTTCCCTTGCCCGCAAAAATTTTAGTGGTTCCCGTATATCAGGGTCTGGAATGATACGGATTAGATTATCATAGGTGGTTCTTGCTTTCTGTTCTGCTGCCAGATCTTCTACCAGATCGGTGATGGCATCGCCTTTTGACTGGAATTCACAGGCATTAAAAGGAACTCCTGCAGCAGCTGTTGGCCAGAGTGCTGTGGTATGATCCACATAATAAACATCAAAACCTGCAGTTTTAGCCTGCTCTGCCGTCAGATTTTTCGTCAGCTGATAGATAATGGAACAAACCATTTCCAAATGCCCAAGTTCTTCCGTACCAATATCGGTTAAAAGTCCTCCCACTTCCTTGCATGGCATGGAATACCTTTGGGAAAGATAACGCATGGAAGCTGCCATTTCTCCATCCGGACCGCCAAACTGACTGATAATCAGAGAAGCAGTTTTTGGACAGACATTTTTAATATTAACTGGAAATTGAAGCCTTTTTTCATAAGTCCACATCAGAATGCACCTCCTTCCCATGGAAGAGGACCGTCGCACCAGGTAAAATGCCTCTGGTCCGGATATTTAGTCAGGGTTTTTGTTTTGTTGTTGGAATCAGGGCAGATACAATTCATGGTAAGTGGCTCAAAATTATCTGCATAGGTCTGCAATAGCTGTTTCCTCTGTGTCATTGCATCCTTAAATGCATTCAGCGCATTTTCATCCAGAGGATGGGTGTCCAGATAAAGATTTAAATCATTTACGGTAAAACTGATTTCTGTTATTTGGTTGAGGAGACTTTTTTGATCGATCATGGCTGTTCCCCTCCTGTTACATAAAATGGCAAGTCCAGGCTGGGAAATATTGTTCCGTGTTTTAAGGCTGTCTTTGGATCAAAAGGCTGTTCCCAAGGCTGCATGGGAATGGTCGCAATGGCTAATACTACAGTTTGACTGGGTGTTGCAGTTTCACATCCGTTTACAGCTACTGAATTCATTTTAACACTCCCTTCTGTTGATGAATCATTAACTCTTTTTTATTATGATACAAATACAAATAAATACGCTGCAAAAATTATCCCAGTTAACCCAATGCGATGTTATTGTAATAAATGGAAAAATGAAATATAATAGATACAAAGTCAATGAATTGACAGAAAATGTAAAACAATATGACGGGAGAGCAGAGGATTGAGTGATAAAAAATTTGCAGTATTGATTGATTCGGATAATATATCCGCAAAGTACATTACGTGTATACTGGATGAGATGACCCGATATGGAGTAATTACCTACAAAAGAATTTACGGTGACTGGACAAGCGCCCAGATGGGCAAATGGAAGATGGAACTGCTTGAGAATTCTATTACACCGATTCAGCAGTTTTCCAATACAGTAGGAAAGAATGCAACCGATTCCGCTATGATTATCGATGCCATGGATTTACTATATACCGATAACGTAGATGGATTCTGTATTGTATCCAGTGACAGTGATTTTACCCGTCTTGCAAGCCGTTTACGGGAGTCCGGTAAGGAGGTCATTGGAATGGGAGAGGAAAAGACTCCCAAATCGTTTCGTGCTGCCTGCACTGTTTTTACCAATTTAGAGATTTTACTGGACCAGGATGAAGAGGGAACCGGAGGCGGAGCTATCGGCAAAGAGGTGATTGAGCAGGATATTGCTTCGATTATTCTGGAAAATGAGGATAAGAACAAAGCAACCGGTCTGGGAGAAATCGGGAACCGGCTTGTTAAGAAATATTCAGATTTTGACGTAAGAAATTATGGATACAGTTCTTTATCTAAATTTCTGGAGGAGATGGAAAGTTTCGAACTGAGAAAGACAAGCAATGTAGTTACTGTGCGGATCAAGGACAACCGGACCAGAAAACAGGAACTGGACGATTACGCAGTGAAACTGGTAAAAGGAAGCGGAAAGAATGGCATGGAGCTGGCTGCTCTTGGCAACGGCATGCATCGAAAATTTACAGATTTTAAGGTTAAGGATTACGGCTATTCTACATTTTCCAAGTTTGTACACAGTATTTCACAGCTAGAGGTCCGGGAGAATAAAAATAATAGTAAATCCGTTTATGTAAAATAATAAACAGGCTGTGACTGGGTGGCTTTTCTGCTCCCATCACAGCCTTTATGAATTTATACGAAATTACCAGATTCCAAGTACCTTTTGCAGGGTAAGGCTGACGGCTGAAATTCCTGCCCAGCAGCAAAAACCAAGGATAATTGGTTTTTTCCCCGTTTTCAGAAGATGGGGCAGATTTGTATTGGTTCCGATGGCAGCCATGGCGAGTATAATAAAAAATTTGCTTAATTCCCTGATCTGGTCTGTAATGGAATGAGGAAGGGAGAAGATAGTGGTAACAATGGAGGCCAGTAGAAAATACAGCACGAAAAATGGAAATATCTTAGCAAGCCCTGCTTTTTGCCCAGAACCATTTTGTTCTTTTCTGGTCCTGTGAAAGGCCAGAAACAGAGTTATGGGTATAATGGCAAGTGTACGTGTCAGTTTTACGATGGTTGCAGCCTCCAGAGTATTGCTTTTGTAGATTCCATCCCAGGCAGATGCGGCGGCTGTAACAGAAGAAGTATCATTAATGGCAGTTCCTGCAAACATACCGAAACCTTCATTACTAAGACCAAGTGCGCTGCCAAGAGCCGGAAATAAAAGGGCAGCGGCAATGTTAAATAAGAAAATAACGGAAATTGCCTGAGCTATCTCGTGATCGTCGGCATCAATGACAGGCGCTGCAGCTGCAATTGCGGAGCCGCCGCAGATGGAAGATCCGATTCCGATTAAGATGGCACTTTTTTCAGGAACCTTTAATTTGTGAAACAGCACATAGGCGATCACAAGGGAGACGGTAATAGTGGAGGCGATAATGGGCAGGGATTGTCTGCCTTTTTGCAGTACAGTGGATAAATTCATGCCAAAGCCCAGTAAAATCACAGCATACTGAAGAATTTTTTTGGAAGTAAAGGTGACACCTGGCCGGAACTGTTCCTTTCCGGTGATAAATGGTGCGGCTCCCATACCAAGAAGTATGGCAAAAACCGGCCCTCCCACAATAGGAACCAGTTTTCCAAGAAACCATGCGGGGATTGCAATTATCAGGCACATAAGAAGGCCTGGAACATATTTTTTCATTAGTGAATTCCTCCTTTTCAATCTGAAGCAATTATAAAGGAGATGTGCGATAAAATAAAATTATAAATATTTATTAAATGATAAAGATATGTTATGATTTGACTAATACTACCAAGGAGGATACAAGATGCTGGATTTTCGTATGGATACGTTTCTTGTTGTCTGCAAACATATGAATTTTACAAAAGCTGCAGGAGAACTGAATATTACCCAGCCTGCAGTATCCCATCACATCAGACATCTGGAGGAAGAGTACAAGGTCCGCCTGTTTGAGTTCAGCGGAAAGAAGATCAGCCTTACAGACAGCGGGAAAATGCTTCTGTCGGCAGCCATTACCATGAAAGATGATGAACTTCATTTGAAAAAGGTGATGAAACAGCAATCGGAGAGGAGCAGACAGCTGGTATTCGGAGCGACGATGACCATCGGTGAATATAAGATGCCCAATGCGCTGATAAAATTTTTAGAGATATATCCCGAATCAGCGGTTCACATGATTGTGGCGGATACGAAGGAGCTATTGCAGAGGCTGAATGAAGGTGAAATTGAATTTGCTCTTGTGGAAGGCTTCTTTCAAAAGAGAGAGTATGATTTTCTGGTTTATGATTCCCAGCCATTTGCAGCTGTGTGTGCGGTGGATTACGAGTTTCATAGGGAAGTTAAAAAGATGGAGGATCTTTTGGCTGAGCGTATATTTATCAGAGAATCCGGTTCAGGCACCCGTTATGTATTAGAACGGTATCTGGAGGGGAAAAATCTGCTTCTCCAGGATTTTACCAGCCGGGTGGAGGTCAACAACATCGGTGCCATAAAGCAGATGACTGCAAAAGGGCAGGGAATTACCTTTTTGTATGAGACTGCTGTGAAACGGGAATTGGAGGAAGGAATTTTAAGAAAAATACAACTGGAAGATTTTGATTTGTCTCATGATTTTTCTTTTATCTGGAGAAAGGGAAGTATCTATAAAAATTACTATAAAGATATTTTTGACTTGTTCCGAACAGAGGGATAAGAGGCGAAAACCACGCAGGAATCAGGGTTTTACAGGACCTGGTAAAAAAAGAAAATAATTGACAAAAAAGTGTTGACAATTGATACAATTCATATTATACTAATGAGGCAGTCGGGAACGAGAGAGAATAAAAGCCCCTGACAAGCACTGGGATCTTAGCTCAGCTGGGAGAGCATCTGCCTTACAAGCAGAGGGTCACAGGTTCGAGCCCTGTAGGTCCCACTGGTAAGCATAAGCTTATCGAAGAATTGAATATGGCGGAATAGCTCAGTTGGCCAGAGCACACGGTTCATACCCGTGGTGTCGAGAGTTCGAATCTCCCTTCCGCTACTTTAAAAACACATGAAAGTCTGATATTTAAGTCAGATCTGATGTGTTTTTTTGTTTGCAGGAATTGTACAGATTAAAAAAACTGACCAGCATCAGTGACACTGGCCAATCGTACCAGGCTTTTAAACCTGGTTAAAATCGTCTTGATATGCATTGGTAATATCTGTTTTTTCTACATCATAAAATTTGATCCAGTAAAAGTTGTTGTGATATACTGCGCCAAGCTCTTCTTTGCTTCCAAACCAGTCAACATATTTAATCCAGCCGCCGTAAGGAGCGCCAGCCGGATTCTGGGTAGCTGGATCGATGGGATTTTGACAGATTCCGTAGTCATTTAACTCATACCAGCCGGTATCAAGCTGTACCCAGCCTGTTTGGGCGTATCCGGATTCGTTGAAATAGTACCAGTATTCACCAGCTTTTTCCAGCTTGTTTGCAGGATAGGTACCGTCATCATTCTGATACCACCATCCCTGGTCGTTACTTTTCCAGTCGGCTGCATACGCAGTCATGCTGAATGCTGCGGCTAATAGCGCAGCAACGAGAAATAATTGTACTTTTCTCATGTAAAATACCCCCGTTAATTATATTTACTTGTAGTAGGTCTTAGACCTGACTGACAAATCTAAGAATATTATATAAAAAGTGTGGAAGAAACGCAATGAAAAATTAATATTAGTATAACAAAAGTTATAAAATACACGATTCGATCTATTTCGGCAGGAACCACGGACCATTTTCCTTTTTTTTTATATTCATTTCTGTTGTTTTATGTTATACTTACTAATAGCAAAAAGCGGAGGGATTCCATGTACTATTTTATTGTTAACCCAAACTCCTGTTGTGGACGGGGTAAAATTATCTGGGAAAAACTGGAACGGACTTTAAAAGATTCTGGCGTGGAATATCAGGCATATGTAACGGAACAACCGGGAGACGCAAAGATATTTGCAAAAAAAATAACAGACGGCTGTAAGGAATCCAATGTGATTATTGCAGTTGGAGGAGATGGGACAGTGAATGAGGTCCTTGACGGATTTTCCATGTGCAGCTGTGTTACACTTGGGTATATTCCAGCAGGATCGGGCAATGATCTGGCAAGAAGCTTAAAACTTCCCCATAATCCGGTCCGGTGTCTGAACAAGATCCTGCACCCCAAATATTATAAATTGATGGACTATGGTGTATTATCCTATGGAGACAGTGAGATCTCCCACCGCCGTTTCATGGTCAGTGCCGGAATCGGTATGGATGCGGCAGTATGCCATAATCTGCTGTATTCCAGAACCAAAGGGCTGCTTCACAGGCTTCGGATCGGGAAGCTGGCTTATCTGCTTGCAGGTGTCAGGCAGCTGATATCGGCTAAGCCATGTAAGGGATATGTACTCATAAATGGTGTGCAGAAGATAGAATTTAACCATGCTTATTTTATTTCCGCTCATATTCATCCATATGAAGGCGGCGGATTTAAATTTGCACCGGATGCAGATTTTGAAGATGGCAGACTGTCGGTTTGTGTGATGAATAACCGGAAGAAGAGAAAGCTGGTTCATGTGCTGCTTAATTCCCTGATGGGAAGAAAATCTATAAACAAAGGAATCAGGTTTTATCACTGCGAAGAGATTCGCATTCATATGGACCGTCCCATGGCAGTTCATGTAGATGGAGAAAGCTGCTTTTGTCAGAGAGATGTGGAGATTCGGTGTATTGGTAAGAAACTTCGTATGATCGTATAAGATCTGATTATTTATATAGGAAAGGAAAAATAATGAGAGTTGGACAGGGATATGATGTTCATAAATTTGCAGAAGGCAGGGATTTAATCCTGGGAGGAGTAACGATTCCTTATGAGAAGGGGCTTTTGGGCCATTCCGATGCAGATGTGCTTGCCCATGCAATTATAGATGCTTTATTGGGAGCTGCTGCGCTTGGCGATATCGGGGAACATTTCCCGGATACGGATCCCAGATTTAAAGATGTTTCCAGCATAGAGCTGTTAAAGCATGTTGCTGGTATGCTTGAAGAAAAAGGGTATGTAGTGGAGAACATTGATTCCACAGTTATTGCCCAGAAACCAAAGCTTTTATCATACAGACCCCAGATGGCGGAGAATATCGCCGCTGCTCTTGGTCTGCCTGCTGATAAGGTGAGTGTGAAAGCAACCACAGAGGAAGGACTTGGATTTACAGGAAGAGGAGAAGGAATTTCCGCTCAGGCCGTTGCTCTTTTAACTTCTGTTGGGGATTACTGTTATGATGACAGAATGATGGAAAATGATTGTCAGGGCTGTAAAGGCTGCTGCAAACATGAATAACAGGAGAATGGAGGGAGCAAGATGAAGATTTTTAATACATTATCCAGACAAAAAGAAGAATTCATACCATTAGAGGCCGGAAAGGTTAAGATGTATGTCTGCGGTCCTACGGTCTATAATCTGATACACATTGGTAATGCGCGTCCCATGATCGTATTTGATACTGTACGGAGATATTTTGAATACAAAGATTATGAGGTGAATTTTGTTTCCAATTTTACCGATGTGGATGATAAGATCATCAAAAAGGCCATAGAAGAAGGCGTTGATGCAGACACCATATCCAGACGTTATATTGAGGAGTGCAAAAAGGATATGGAAGCCATGAATGTGAAACCGGCTACTATGAATCCTCTTGCTACAGAAGAAATCTGCGGCATGCTTGACATGATAAAGGATTTAATTGTATCCGGGCATGCATATCCTGCAGCCGATGGGACCGTTTATTTCCGGACTAAGTCCTTTTCCCAGTATGGAAAGCTGTCTCATAAAAACCTGGAGGATTTACAGTCAGGATTTCGTGAACTGAAGGTTACCGGAGAAGAGGAAAAGGAAGATCCTTCTGATTTCGTACTCTGGAAACCCAAAAAGGAAGGGGAGCCTTACTGGGAGTCCCCATGGTGTGACGGAAGGCCTGGCTGGCATATCGAGTGCTCGGTTATGTCTAAGAAATATTTAGGAGACCAGATTGATATCCATGCAGGCGGTGAGGATTTAATCTTTCCGCATCATGAGAATGAGATCGCCCAGAGTGAGGCAGCAAACGGAAAAGAGTTTGCCAGATACTGGATGCATAATGCATTTCTTAATATTGACAATAAGAAGATGTCGAAATCACTGGGCAACTTCTTTACTGTCCGTGACATCAGTGAAAAATATGATCTTCAGGTGCTTCGTTTCTTTATGCTCAGTGCCCATTACAGAAGCCCGTTAAATTTCAGTGCGGATTTAATGGAATCATCGAAAAATGGACTGGAGCGTATTCTGACCGCAGTTGATAAGTTAAAAGGCCTGAAACAGGCAGGGAAGACAGAAGGTCTGCTTGAGAAGGAAGACCGGAGTCCGATCGATGCGCTTGTAGAGAAATATGAAACTGCAATGGATGACGATTTTAATACGGCAGATGCCATTTCTGCTATTTTTGAACTGGTAAAATTAAGCAATACTACTACAGATGAGGAAAGTTCCCTGGAATATATTTCCTTATTACTGGATACCATAGAAAAGCTTTGCTGCATTTTAGGCATTATCACAGAAAAGGAAGAAGTAATTCTTGCTGAAGAGATTGAAGCCATGATTGCAGCAAGACAGCAGGCCAGAAAAGACAAAGACTTTGCACTGGCTGATGAAATAAGGGGTAAGCTCCTTAATCAGGGCATTGTACTGGAGGACACCAGGGAAGGTGTGAAATGGAAGAGAATATAAATTCACTGTCTGCATTTGCTGATTTTTTTGCAGACACGCTTCAGTTAAAGGATGTGGATATTACCAGCTATTCCCCTCTTGCACTGGCCTATATCGGAGATGCGGTGTATGAACTCATAATCCGGACGAAAATTATGAACTATGGCAGTACACAGGTGAATAATATGCATAAAAAAAGTGCCAGACTTGTGAATGCGAAGGCTCAGGCTGATCTTATCCGTGGACTGATTGAAGGGGAAGAGCTGACTCCTGAGGAGATCGCCGTTTACAAACGAGGACGCAATGCCAAATCTGCTACAACAGCAAAGCATGCCACAGTGGCAGATTATAGAACTGCAACAGGTTTTGAGGCATTATGCGGTTATCTCTATTTAAGCGGAAGGCTGGAACGTTTGATTTGGGTGGTAAGCAGGGGGCTTAACAGAATAGGAGAACTAGAATGATAGAAGAATTTACGATAGAAGGAAGGAATGCGGTACTTGAAGCATTCCGTTCCGGTAAGACCATTGATAAGCTGTTTGTGTTAAAAGGAGTATCTGATGGTCCCATTGGGTCCATATTGCGGGAAGCCAAAAAGTCAGATACTATCGTTAACTTTGTGGAGAGAGAACGTCTGGACCAGATGTCTGAGGAAGGCCGCCATCAGGGTGTGATCGCTCATGCCGCTGCATATGAATATGCAGAAGTGGAAGATCTGTTAAAGGCAGCTGAGGAAAAGGGAGAACCGCCGTTTTTATTTCTGCTTGACGGAATTGAAGATCCCCACAATCTGGGAGCGATTATCCGTACAGCCAACTTAGCAGGCGCCCATGGTGTTATTATACCGAAGAGAAGAGCAGTAGGTTTAACAGCCACAGTGGCCAAGACTTCTGCAGGCGCTCTTAACTATACACCGGTTGCTAAAGTGACGAATTTAACTGCTGTAATGGAAGATTTAAAGAAAAAGGGAATGTGGTTTGTATGTGCTGATATGGATGGAGAGAGCATGTACCGGCTGGATTTAAAGGGACCGATTGGTCTTGTAATCGGCAGTGAGGGAAGCGGTGTCGGAAGACTTGTAAAAGAAACCTGCGATATGGTCGCCTCTATTCCTATGAAGGGAAATATCGATTCTCTCAATGCCTCAGTAGCTGCAGGAGTGCTGGCTTATGAGATAGTAAGGCAGCGTTTGGGATAACCATTTAGGAGATGATAAGCATGAGAAAAAAAGGTATGGCTGCTGCGGCTGTCTGTACAGCCCTTGCAGTTTCCTTAAACGGCTGTGCTCCGGCAAACCGGATCGCATCTGCTGGTGAGACGGCAGAATCCACACAGTGGACAACGGTTGTGACTATTAAAGATGAGGCGGTTCCGCTTTATTCAAAACCTGCCGGAAGCAGTGTTAAGGTTCCGCAGGCATCAGGGACGGTAACATATAGCAGCAATTCGGTTCTTGTGGATGCCTCCAATACCAGTCATGGATATGTGATGGTACAGTATACAGGCAGTTCAGCCAAAATAAAGGTGCAGGTTTTAAAAAGCGGGGGAGAGACTTATACATATGATTTAAATGCCAGATCATCATATGAGGTATTTCCGCTGACGGAAGGAAATGGAACCTATACTGTCCGGGTTTTGGAACAGGTGACCGGAAACCAGTATGCGGTAAAATCAAACAATAGCTTTAACGTAACTCTTTCTAATGAGTTTGAGCCGTTTCTTTATCCAAACCAGTATGTTAATTTCAGTGCAGGCAGTGCAGTGGTTTTAAAAGGTGCAGAGGTTGCGGCTCCGGCGGCAGATGCCCTTGGCGTTGTAAGCAATGTATATAACTACGTGGTACAAAATTTCACATACGATACGGCGCTTGCCAACACGGTTCAGACCGGTTATCTGCCGGATGTGGATCATGTTCTGGCAGTGAACAAGGGAATCTGCTTTGATTATGCAGCAGTTATGACAGCCATGCTTCGTTCTCAGAATATTCCCACGAAACTAATCGTCGGATACACAGGAAGCCTTTATCATGCATGGGTGAGTGTTTACATAGACGGACAGGGCTGGGTGGATAACATGATTTATTTCGATGGCTATCAGTGGAAGCTGATGGATCCCACCTTTGCTTCTTCGGGGAAGAATGATCCCTCTGTTAAGGATTACATTACAAACAGTTCGAATTATAAAGCAAAATATACGTACTAAAGAATTAAATGAAAAGGGAGAAAGGACAGATGGCAAAAACAGAGATAAAACAGTACTCTGCCCAGGAACTTTCAGTATTCTGTCTTCAGATTTCCATTCTTCTGCATGCAGCGGTCCCTCTTGATGAGGGATTGTCTGTTATGGCGGAGGATGCCAGACAGAAGGAAGAAAAGAAGCTGCTTTTATCCATGGCAGAGGAGGCAGAACTGGGAAATCCGTTTTCAAAAGTACTGAAGGAAACCGGTGTTTATCCGGCTTATATGATCCGAATGACAAAGCTTGGCGAAGAAACCGGAACTCTGGACCAGATCATGGAGTCCCTTGCCGGATATTACGAAAAAGAGCATATTATGAGGAAGAACTTAAAAAATGCGGTTACTTATCCGGCCATGATGACCGGTATGCTTTTAATTGTTCTCTTTGTACTCTTTACCAGGGTAATGCCTGTATTTGAGAAGGTATATAAACAGCTGGGGGCCCAGATGCCGCCGGTATCCGTTGCTGCAACAAGACTGGGAGGAATATTTTGCGCCGCTGCGCTGATAATCGTTCTTCTGCTTGGAATTGCGGCTTTTTTTGTCTGGATTATGGGAAGATACGGTAAAAGGCTATCACTGGCGGAAGGCGTTATAAACTGGCTGAAACGAAGAAACAAAATTGCAAGATCTATAGCAAACCGCCGTTTTACCGCAGTTCTTTCCCTGACGTTAAAAAGCGGTCTGGATCTGGAAAAAGGAATGGAGCTTGCTGGAGAGCTGGTTGAAAATCCGGCAGTGGAAGAGAAGATCCGCCAATGCGCCAGTCAGTTAGAGGCAGGAAGTGATTATTACACAGCCATGAAAGATACCGGTCTTTTCAGTGGTTTTTATATTCAGATGATTAAGGTAGGGGTGAGAAGCGGGCGTCTGGACAATGTGATGTCGGAAATATCAAGAAGCTACGAGGAAGAAGCCGATCTTTTCACGGAACAGATGATTAGCCGCTTTGAACCTACGGTGATAGCGGTTCTGGCCGTTTCTGTGGGGATGATTCTGTTATCCGTCATGCTGCCGTTAATAGGCGTACTGTCTGCCATCGGCTAGGAGGTGTCTATGAAAAAACAAAGACAGTGGGGGAAAGATCTGGCAGGTCAGCTGGTGTCCCTGATTGCTTTTTTTCTGGTAGTTGCACTTTTTGTCTCATCCGCATTGACTTTTTCCAGACGTTCTGGTGAACGGGGAGCTGAGACTTTACGGGATGCCATTCGCAGGGCATCGGTTCAGTGCTATGCCATAGAAGGAAGATATCCTCCCAGTGTGGAATACTTAGAAGAATATTACGGAATTAAAATTGACAGGGACCGTTACGATGTATTTTACAGCGGATTTGCCTCCAATTTCATGCCGGATATCACGGTTCAGTTACAAAACCCATAGGAAGGTGTACCATGACAGGAAAAGAATTATCAAAAAGCCGGTTGGGAACAGTCGTTTTTCCTCTCCTTTTGTTTCTGGTGTTTGTTATGTGCGCCCTGTTTCTTATACTAATCGGCGGCAGAGTCTACGAAAACATCAGTCACAGATCGGAGCTGGCCTATCAGAAAGAGATTGCGTTCAGCTATATTGCTAATAAGGTCCGGCAGGCAGATGAGGCAGGTGCCGTATCACTGACAGAAAGCGGAGGCGTTCAGGTTCTTGAATTAAAGCAGACCATAGAGGGAACGGTATATGTGACACAGATTTATTACCTTGACGGAAGCTTATATGAGCTGTTTGCGGATCAAAACAGCGGACTCTCCGTTTCTGACGGAAATCAGATACTGGAATGCGGGAAGATTACCATGGAGATTTCTGATCATCTTCTGCATCTGAAATCAGTAAACGATTCAGGTGGAGAGCTCTTTCTTTCTTTACGAAGCGGAGGGGCTTAAGATGAATAGAAAAAACAGATCCAATGTAATGATGATGGAGATGATTGCCGCCGTATTTTTCTTCCTTCTGTGTGCAGCCGTCTGTATTCAGGCTTTTGTAAAGGCGGATCTGCTGAGCAAAAGAGCTGCTGATTTAAATCAGAGTGTGCTGATTGCCCAAAGTACAGCCGAGATCTGGAAGGCGGAAGGGGAAGCGGGGTTAAAAAGCCATTCGTACAGTTTGATAGAGGATGTTTCTGTTCAGACTTATACTCGTCAGTATGATAAAAAAGGAAACACCGCTGACCCGATTCACGCTGTTTATGATGGGGAGATCAAAATTATAAACCGGCTGGAAGCAGAAGTGAGTGTGTCAAAGGCTGGAAACACTCTGTATTCCCTGACCGTCAGCCGCCATGAGACGGATTGAGGAAAGGAGGAGCATATGGCAAAACGGGAAATTGGCTACAAAGCCAATATCGGAACGCCCACTCTGATCTTAATATTCATGATACTCTGCCTGGTTACATTTGGGATGCTTTCTCTCAGTACAGCTAAGAGCGAGTGGAATCTGGCTCAGAGAAGCGCAGAATCTGTTACGGAATATTACAGAGCAGATCAGGAGGGGGAGGCTTTTTACCAGATGGTCTTACAGGCGATGGATCATAATACTCTTTCCCTGGAACTGGGGGATTATTATGACGCCAAAACCGGGGCAATATCAACCCGGATTCCAATGAAACGGTCCCAGGCCCTTTCCATAAAGCTGATACCAATGCCCCAAAAGGCTGAAATGATTGCAGTATCCCAGTGGAAAGTGATTCAGACAGAAGATTATGAAATAGATCAATCCATGCCCGTATGGAAGGGCGGAAATTGACAGAGCAGGAGACAGGAACATGAAGGTTGTAGATTTATTAAGTGCTGCTGTGGCACAGAAGGCATCTGATATATTTCTTGTGCCAGGCATGCCCTTTTCGTATAAGATTGGAAGCAGAATTGTTTATCAAAGTGAGGAAAAACTGTTTCCGGCCCAGATGGAGGAATTGATTACAGAACTTTACCATCTGGCAGGAGAAAGAAGCATGGGGAAAGTAAAGGAGCATGGTGATGATGATTTTTCCTTTGCAATTCCCGGAATCTCCCGGTTTCGTTCCAGTGTGTTCCGGCAAAGAGGTTCTCTGGCAGCGGTAATCCGCGTGGTAAACTTCGATCTTCCCGATTTTAAGGAGCTTCATATTCCAGAGACCGTGATGGAGGCAGCCAGGCTGACAAAAGGTTTTGTGCTGGTGACTGGTCCTGCCGGAAGCGGTAAGACCACTACACTTGCCTGCATCATTGATAAAATTAATAATACGCGCAATGCCCATGTTATCACATTGGAAGACCCCCTGGAATACCTGCACCGTCATAAACAGAGTGTGGTAACACAGAGGGAAGTGACTACAGATACCGACAGCTATGTAACCGGGCTGAGATCTGCTCTCCGCCAGGCGCCGGATGTTATCCTGGTGGGTGAGATGAGGGATTATGAGACAATCCGGATTGCCATGACAGCGGCTGAGACCGGTCATCTGGTAATTTCTACACTTCATACGGTAGGAGCAGCCAATACCATTGACCGAATTATTGACAGTTTTCCCCCAAATCAGCAGCAACAGATCCGGATGCAGCTGTCCATGGTTATGCAGGCAGTCATATCCCAGCAGCTGATTCCAACGATCGACGGAGGGGTTTATCCGGCATTTGAAATTATGTTTTTTAACAATGCAATCCGCAATATGATTCGGGAATCCAAGACTCATCAGATCGATTCGGTTATTGCCACAGGTCAGGCAGAAGGAATGCGTTCCATGGATTCCAGTCTTTTAAATCTTTATAAGGAGGGGAAGATATCAAAAGAAAATGCAGTCATTTACAGCAGTAATGGTGAGTTAATGTCGAAAAAAATCGATCGGGGAATATCAAACGCATAGTTTCCATTTCATGCAGTAACACTATCTATAATAAGAATAGGAGAGTGGCATAAAATATGAGAACAGATAAAAGAAAAGTTGCGCTTGTAGGTACAGGAATGGTGGGAATGAGTTATGCTTATTCCATGCTGAATCAGGGGGTTTGTGATGAGCTTGTTTTAATTGATATTAACCGCAAGAGGGCAGAAGGGGAAGCCATGGATTTAAATCATGGACTGGCTTTTTCCGGATATCATATGAAGATTTATGCAGGAGAGTACAGAGACTGTTCGGATGCGGATATTGTAGTCATCTGTGCAGGTGTGGCACAGAAACAGGGAGAAACCAGACTTGACTTGTTAAAACGCAATGCTTCCGTTTTTGAGTCTATTGTACAGCCTGTGACAGAGTCGGGATTTAACGGAATCTTTCTGGTGGCAACCAACCCGGTTGATATTATGACCAGAATCACTTATTCGCTTTCCGGTTTCAATCCAAAGCGTGTCCTTGGAAGCGGTACAGCCTTAGATACCGCAAGACTGCGGTATCTGCTTGGAGAATCCATCCATGTGGATCCGAGGAATGTACATGCCTACGTAATGGGAGAACATGGAGACAGTGAATTTGTACCGTGGAGTCAGGCTATGGTTGCCACCAAACCAATTCTGTCTCTCTGTGGAAATGGTGGGGAAGACGACATCGTCTGCAGAGAAGAATTAAAGCGGGTTGAGGAGGAAGTAAGGGGAGCTGCTTACCGGATTATTGATGCGAAGCAGGCGACTTACTACGGAATCGGAATGGCACTGACCAGAATCACAAAAGCCATTCTTGGAGATGAGAACAGCGTATTTACCGTATCTACCATGCTGAGAGGTGAGTACGGTCAGACAGATGTATATGCCGGCGTTCCCTGCATTATAAATAAGAACGGAATTCAGAGAGTTTTATCCCTTTCTCTTACAGAAGAAGAGATGAAGCAGTTTGGAAAATCCTGCGATATGTTACGAAAGAGCTTTGAAGGAATTTTATAAAAAATTCAGGAAAGGATGGGTAATTCCATTCTTTCCTGGTCTGTTTCAGCCTGAATCAGGAGCATTTTCACTAAGTATTTGTAGAATTTTTGCAGTTTTATGTGTATTATAAAAAACTTATAAAAATCGTTGACAAATAGATTTTCCCATGCTATGATATACGAGGTTCGAGCGACGAACCAGAATGCTGATGTGGCACAGGTGGTAGCGCACCTCATTGGTAGTGAGGAGGTCACGGGTCCGAGTCCCGTCATCAGCTTATAACAAACGGGAAGTCTTAATTTAAGAGACTTCCCGTTTTTGTTATATCAAAAAAAGAAAAAGGAGGCAGGTTTGTTATGGGGAAGAAAAGAAAGAAACGAAAAAGTGCCTGGATTATATTTTTTCGTCCCATAAAGATCATACTCTTTGTATTTCTGCTGGCATTGGCGATAGGGTGTCTGGCCGGAGGCGCCATATTTTTTAAATATCAGGATGAGATCATGGCATGCAGGGAAAAGGCTGATTCAATTATCAGTCAGACTACCAAAGCCGATTTCTCACAGCCAACGGATACAAAAGTCTATGATTCAGAGGGAAATTTAATCGGAACCATCAATTCCGGTCACTACGAATATGTGCCTTTTAAGGAAATCAGCGAAAATCTTCAGAATGCTTATGTGGCTCAGGAAGACAGAAGATTCTATAAACATCATGGAATTGATTACAAAGGGCTTTTAAGAGCTGGCGTGGTTTTTATTAAAAATAAAGGAGTGGCTACCCAGGGCGGCAGCACCATTACCCAGCAGGTGATAAAAAACACCTATTTAACCCAGGAACGGACCATTCAGAGAAAGATCACGGAGTTTTTTGCTGCTCCCCGGATTGAGGACAAGTATTCCAAACAGGATATTCTGGAATTTTACTGCAATACCAATTTCTATGCCAACCGGTGTTACGGTGTATCTGAGGCGAGCCGTTATTATTTTGATAAAGCTGCTAAGGATTTAACGGTCTGGGAGGCAGCGACTCTTGCCGGAATCAGCAACAATCCATCTAAGTATGATCCGGTGGCCCACCCCGAGACTTCCAAATGGAAGAGGGATCAGATTATCGACAATATGGCATTTTGTAAATTCATTACAAAGGAAGAACAGGAAAATGCAAAGGCGCAGCCTCTGACTGTTGCAAAGGTTTATGAAGGCGGTACCAGGGAAAATTATCAGACCAGCTATGCCATCCATTCTGCAGTGCTGGAGATGATGAAAAATGACGGTTTTGTATTTCAGTATGTATTCCAAAGTAAGTCGTCCTACGATTCCTATAAGGAAGAATATCAGGAACTGTATCAGGCAAAGAGTGATATGGTGCGTAAGGGCGGATTTGAAATACATACCAGTCTGGACTCTAAGCTGCAGTCCATGCTTCAGGAAAATATTGACTCCCATCTAAAGGGATTTACTGAAGTGCAGGACAATGGAAAATTTGCTTTGCAGGGTGCGGCAGTCTGTGTTGATAACCGGACAGGATATGTGGTGGCAATTGTAGGGGGAAGAGGAACGGATGATGAATATAACCGTGGATTTTTAAGCAGACGGCAGCCGGGCTCTACCATCAAGCCGCTGATCGATTATGCTCCAGCCTTTGAAACCGGTTTTTATTATCCATCCAGGCTGGTCAATGACCACTTATTTGAGGGGGGTCCGAAAAACAGCAGCGGCAAGTATTTCGGGGAGATTTCCGTCAGGGAAGCTTTAAACCGAAGCTTAAATACCGTGGCGTGGCAGATACTGTCCGATATAGGTGTGGATAAAGGGATCAGTTATTTAGGCAAAATGCACTTTGCAGGCTTAAGCTATATGGACAATGGAAACAGCAGTATGAGTATAGGCGGTTTTACCGAGGGAGCTAGAGTTGTGGATATGGCGAAAGGCTACTCCGTTCTTGCTAATCAGGGAAGATACAGCAATAAAACCTGCATAACAAGCATCAAAAGCCAGTATGATGGGGAGATTTATAAGGGAAGCTCTGCAGATGAAAGAATCTTTACAGAAGACATCGCCTATATGGTCACCGATGTATTAAAGGGAACTCTGGATAAACCTTACGGAACAGGTTCCGGACTGGGTCTTAAGATTCCGGCAGCTGGTAAAACCGGAACGACAAACAGCAGTAAGGATACCTGGTTCTGCGGCTATACCAAATATTATACCACTGCGGTCTGGGTGGGGTATGATACACCAAGAGCGATGCCTGGTGTCTATGGTAAGACGTATTCCGGAAAAATGTGGCATGATTTTATGTCAGAAATCAATAAAGATCTGCCGCCTCAGGACTGGGATATGCCGCCAACCGTATCCCTTTATCCTGTGGACGCCAGAGGAGAAAAAACAGATCAGGAAACAGGGAATAAAGATTTGTTCTCATCTGTGGCAGAAGCGGCGGCGAGAGCAGATTCCATAAAATGGAAAGAGGAAGAAGCACGTAAGCTGCATGAATCACAGGCACAGATGGTACAGGCTGCTTCAGAAGCGGCCAGGCAGGCGAAAGAGCAGGCAGCGGTCTCTCTGCAGGAGCTTATTACAGAATTGAATGCATTGGACCATCGTGACAGCTCTACAGATGATAAAATTACTTCTGCCAAGACTTTTTTAGAGCAGTTAAATGGAACTGAAAATTATGACAGCCTTAAGCAGGCACTGGATAATGCCGTCAGCCATGCGCTGTCTCTGCCCAAACAGGATAATTCGGGGAAACCTCAGGAAATCGGACCGGGTATGGGAAGACCGGGAGAGTCCACAGCCCCTGCTTTTCCAGGCGATGATTTACCCCAGTCAGACGGGACAGATGGTTCCCAGGCGGAGGCTCGTGCACCTGGAATGGAATAAAAATACAGGGAAGTCATTGTTTTTTCCAATTGTTCGTTATATAATGAAGTTTGTCTGAAACATCACGAGAATGAAGATATAGGAGTGTGTTTATAATGAATCGAATTAGAACCAGATATGCCCCAAGCCCCACAGGTCGTATGCATGTAGGGAATTTAAGAACTGCCATGTATGCGTACCTGATTGCAAAGCATGAAGGAGGAGATTTCCTTCTTCGTATCGAGGACACCGATCAGGAACGGTTTGTCGAAGGTGCTGTGGAGATTATTTATAGAACGTTGGAAGAGACCGGACTTGTTCATGATGAAGGACCGGATAAGGATGGTGGAGTTGGTCCTTACGTCCAGAGTGAGCGCCATGCTCTTGGAATGTATCTTGAATACGCAAAGATGCTGGTGGAAAAAGGGGAAGCATATTACTGCTTCTGCAGCCAGGAGCGTCTGGACAGCTTAAAGAAAACGGTCGACGGCCAGGAGATCATGTTTTACGACAAGCATTGCCTTCATCTTTCAAAGGAGGAGGTTCAGGCGAATCTGGAGGCTGGAATGCCTTATGTCATCCGCCAGAACAACCCGGTAGATGGAACCACCACATTCCACGATGAGATTTACGGAGATATCACCGTTGATAATTCAGAGCTAGATGATATGGTTCTGATTAAGTCCGATGGATATCCAACCTATAATTTTGCCAATGTAGTGGATGATCATCTGATGGGAATTACCCATGTGGTAAGAGGAAACGAATACTTATCCTCTTCTCCCAAGTACAACCGCCTGTATGACGCATTTGGCTGGGAAGTCCCTGTATATGTGCATTGCCCGCTGATTACCAACGAGGAGCACAAAAAACTGAGCAAAAGAAGCGGACATGCTTCTTATGAAGATCTGATCGAACAGGGATTCGTCTCTGAGGCAGTAGTTAATTATGTGGCTTTACTGGGCTGGTCACCGGTTGGCAACCAGGAGATTTTTTCCCTGGAAGAACTGGTTTCAGAATTTGACTATAGAAATATCAGCAAGTCACCTGCTGTGTTCGATATGACTAAATTAAAGTGGATGAACAGCGAGTATGTAAAATCCATGGACTCTGAGCGTTTCTATCAGATGGCAGAGCCTTATCTGAAAGCAGTTATTAAAAAGGATCTGGATTTAAGAAAGATCGCTGCTATGGTTAAGACGAGAATTGAAGTATTCCCTGATATAGAGAATCACATTGATTTCTTTGAGGAGCTGCCGGAATATGATTTAGTAATGTATTCCAACAAAAAGATGAAGACGGACAGCCAAACATCTCTTACACTGCTGACGGAGATACTTCCTATTCTGGAGAAGCAGGAAGATTACAGCAACGATGCGCTTTATGCTGCACTTTCTGCATATGTTGCAGAGAAAGGCTGCAAAACCGGTTTTGTGATGTGGCCCATCCGCACTGCAGTTTCAGGTAAGCAGATGACTCCCGCAGGTGCAACTGAAATCATGGAGGTCCTTGGAAAAGAAGAATCCTTAAAACGAATCAGAAGAGGAATCGAACTTTTGAGCAAAGGGACTTTATAGATAAGAAGAAAGAAGCAGGGGGAAGGCCGGAGGCCGGACTCCTGTTTCTTCGTTTCAGACGGAGGATAACATGAAACAACAAGTGACTTATGAAGGTGCCCAGAATGAAGCAATTCTTCACCGTGATGGACCGATGCTGGTGCTGGCAGGGCCGGGATCCGGAAAAACTTTTACCATCACACATCGGGTCTGTCATCTGATTGAGGAGTACAAAGTGGACCCGAATAGCATTCTGGTGATCACATTTACCAAGGCAGCAGCCACGGAGATGAAAGAGCGGTTTGATGCCTTGATGGGAGATCCTGCGCCGTTTGTCAGTTTTGGAACATTTCATTCCGTATTTTTCCGTATTCTTAAATTTGCCTACCACTATGATGCCAGGAATATCATAAGGGAAGACCAGAAAGTCCGGTTTGTTAAGGAAGAGATGGACCGGTGCGAGGTGGAGGTGGAGGATGAGAGTGAGTTTGTGACCTCCATTCTGACGGAAATCAGTTCCGTGAAAGGGGATATGATTCCGCTGGATTATTATTATTCCAAAAACTGTTCTGAGGAGACGTTTAAACAGCTTTATCAGGGCTATGAGAACAGGCTGAGAAAAGCCAATTTAATTGATTTTGATGATATGCTTGTTATGTGCCATGAGTTATTTACCCAGAGAAAGGATATCCTTTCGGCATGGCAGAGGAAATACCGATATATTCTGATTGACGAGTTCCAGGATATTAACCGGGTACAGTATGAAATTGTCCGCATGCTTGCGGCTCCTGAAGACAATCTATTTATTGTGGGAGATGATGATCAGTCCATCTACCGGTTTCGGGGAGCAAAGCCGGAAATTATGCTGGGATTTGAAAAGGATTATAAAAATACGAAAAAGGTACTTTTGAATATCAATTACAGGAGCACCAGTAATATCGTGGAAACCGCAGGAAAACTGATTGCCCACAATGAGATGCGTTTTACTAAAAAAATCATCACCAAACAAGGACAGGGAAAGCCGGTGGTTACCAGAATATGGACAGATCCTCAGGAAGAAACCATGGAAATTGTCAGGGAGATTCTGGACTATGTAAAAGCAGGATATGGACTGAGCGATATCGCTGTGTTATACCGGACGAATCTGGGACCAAGATTGTTAATTGAGAAATTTATGGAATACAATGTACCGTTTACTACCAGGGACTCTGTTCCAAATCTATATGATCACTGGATTGCCGGGAACCTGGTTTCCTACATGAAAACTGCCTGGGGAGACTGCCAGAGGGCCAACGTTCTCCAGATCATCAACAGGCCTAACCGCTACATCAGCAGGGATTCCCTGGAGGGCAATCCTGTAAACTGGGAGTCGGTAAAATCTTTCTATCAGGACCGGGGCTTTATGGTGGAGCGGGTGGAACAACTGGAATATGATTTGCGAATGATTAAAAATATGGCACCTGTTGCAGCCGTTAATTACATCAGGAAAGCGGTGGGGTACGATGATTATCTGAAAGAATATGCCCAGTACCGGAGAATGAAGCCGGAGGAGCTTTTAGAGGTGGCAGACCAGCTTCAGGAAAGTGCCGCAGGTTTTGCTTCGTTTGAACAATGGCTTCTGCATATGAAGGAATATGGAGAAGAGCTGAATAACCGCGCAAAGTCAGGACATACAAAGGGAGAAGGTGTGGCGCTGATGACGATGCACAGCTCCAAGGGACTGGAATACAAAATAGTTTATATTCCAGATGCCAATGAAGGGGTGACGCCTCATCAAAAAGCGGTTCTTACTGCTGATTTAGAAGAGGAGCGGCGCATGTTTTATGTGGCCATGACAAGAGCAAAGGAACGGCTTCATATTAATTATGTAAGGGAACGATATGGCAAGAAGCAGGAGGTATCCCGCTTTATAAGAGAGTATCTGGAGAAAAATTAAGGAGGATACGGATTTTATGGAATCTTGTGTACACATTTACTGCGGAGATGGAAAAGGGAAAACCACCGCTGCTGTTGGTCTGGCAGTCCGCGCCAGCGGCTGTGGTAAAAAGGTGCTGATCGCCCGTTTTCTGAAGACGGATCATTCTGGTGAGGTTATTGCACTTGGCGCACTGCCTGGTATCACAGTTATTCCCTGTGAACAGAGCTTTGGCTTTTTTACCAACATGACAGAGGAACAAAAAATAGCTGCCGGTACTTATTATTCCGGACTTCTTGATACCACGCTTAAGAAAGCGGCAGATGAGTCCTTTGATCTGCTGGTGCTGGATGAGATTATGGCTGTGTGCAATTATGGACTGGTAAATGAGGATCAGGTGCTTTGCTTCCTAACTGACAGATCAGAGAAACTGGAGGTAGTACTCACTGGGAGAAATCCTTCTGAAAGGCTGCTTTTACAGGCGGATTATGTATCAGAGATTAAAAAGATAAAGCATCCGTATGACCGGGGCATAAATGCCAGAAGGGGAATTGAATATTAACTACAAAATCCCTTGATTTTTGTCAGATTGTCTGATAGAGTGGAGAAAGGTGTTAACATACACCATAATATTAAGACAGAAAAAGAGAGGTAACAGGATGGCACAGGATCCTAATTTAGAGCGCGATGATATGGAACCCCAGGAGGAGATGACAGTGACACTGACCCTGGATGATGGATCGGAACTGGAGTGCGTCGTACTTACAATTTTCACAGCAGCTGAGAGAGATTATATCGCTCTGCTCCCTATGGAAGGCGCTGAAGCAGAAGAAGGAGAAGTTTATCTGTATCGCTATTCCGAAAAAGAAGACGGACAGCCAAATCTTGAAAATATCGAAGATGACGATGAATATGAGATCGTAGCAGACGCGTTTGATCAGTTGCTAGATGAAGCAGAATACGATGAACTGGTTGGCGAAGACGAAGAAGAGTAATAAGAAAATGAAGAATGAAAAGTCGGGAAAGGTCCGGGATATGGAGCCGGTCCCGGCTTTTGATTTTACTGTATAGAAGAATAGGAGATGGAAGTATGGACAAGACAGTTGATGCCAGAGGTCTTACGTGTCCCCAGCCGGTAATAAGGACTAAGGAAGCCATGAAGGGGATGACTCAGGGGACTCTGACCATTCTTGTTGATAATGAAATTGCAGTTCAGAATGTAGTGAAACTAGGGAATTATTCCGGTGTGAAGCCTGAATCCTGGAAGCTATCAGAAAATGAATATCAGATACTGTTTCATATGGAAAACGGGGAACTCCATGAAGATGATACTGTATCGCAGGACGAATGCATTCCAGACAGCCGCAAAAAAGGTCTGGTAGCTGTGCTGTCCTCTGATCAGATGGGTGCCGGGAGTGAAGAACTTGGCCGCATCCTGATGAAAGGTTTTGTATATGCCTTAACTCAGCTGGAGGAACTGCCTGAAACCATACTGCTTTATAATGGAGGAGCCAGGCTTTCAACTGAGGGGTCCCAGTCTCTGGAGGATTTAAAGATGCTAAAAGCGCAGGGGGTTGAGATCTTAACCTGTGGAACGTGTCTGAATTTTTATGGTTTATCAGAGAAACTGGAGGTTGGATCAGTAACAAACATGTATGAGATAACAGAAAAAATGGCGGGTGCACGTTCTGTTCTCAGACCGTGATAACAGAGGATCCGTAAGATACAAAAATGCCCGTAAGAGATTGTTTGTCTTACGGACATTTCCGTTTATTGTCATAACCTTTGGTATTTCCACAGGATACGCGGACTGCATACTTTCCCATAAAGCCTGTGAAGTAAGAAGGTGCTTGACAGTACAAAGAAGATCTCCAAAGCGGTGCTGACAATACCGGTCAGGAAGAAAAGGACTGCAGAGACCCCGGTGATTAACAGCAGACTTATGAAATAAGGACGATAGACGGTCTGATTCATACAGTAAAGCTTCCAGATCACCAGATACAGACTTAGAAGCAGGGAGATAGAAGCTGCAAACGACAACACTACGTGAAGTACTGCATGAAAAGGCTGGGTATCGGGCAGATAGGGAATTGTGACGGCCATAGCCAGAAGCATAAGTGCTAAAGTTGTACATACCTTCTCCTTTTTATTTCTGGGAAGTGTGCGGATAATCCGTTTTAGTACATAATAGAAATACGTACCAACAACAATACCCCAAAGAAGAAATAAGTTTTTTCTGTCTGCCAGACTTCCGAGAATAGAAAAATTAAGCGTGAACCAGTTGGTTCCCCAGGCAAACAGTATGGTATATACAGGGATGATAAAATAAGCGGTTATGGTTAAAACAGTCATATGGCACCTCCCGGTGTTTCTCCCATTAGTTTGCCACAAACTTAAAAAAATAACAGAAAATTATGAGGAATAAATATGATTCAGTTACCGGAAACATTTATGGAAAAGATGAAAGGACTGCTGTCGCGGATGTGCTCTATGGAGCAAATCAGGGACAAAGGCGCTTAAAAAAGGTTCTTGCCGGATCACCATGAACCGTGTCCACACACCGTTCTATTGTAGAATCATGTGCCCTGGCAATGGGGAAATCGATGGTGCCTTCCATAGGTAATTCTCCTGAAACGACGGCCAGATACCGTCTGTGGATCTCATGCTTTTTCACCATTTCAGACAGAATACATGCGCTTAAAGGGTTTTTCGCGATAATTAAAAGACCGGTGGTATCCCGATCAAGCCGGTTGATTGCACGATAGGTAAATGGCACCTGCTTCTTTTGAAAATAGTAAGCCAGACCATTGGCCAGAGTATTGTCGTAATTCCCCTGTGACGGGTGAATAGGAACGCCGGCTGCTTTGCTGATAACCAAAAGATGATCATCTTCAAACACAATATCAATGGGCAGATTATTTGGTATAATATTTTCTGAGTTCTTCTCTTCTGGAAAGGAGATGGTAAGTACTTCCCCCGGTATCAGTCTGTGGGTGGTATATACTGCCAGGCCTCCGGCTGTAATTGCATTCTCCGTATTGCGTAAGTGCCGGATCAGACTCTGGGAGTATCCCTGCTCTAAGAGATAGCGTTCTATGGTTGTATCGTTTGATGTCTCAGTAATCAAGTAATTCATGGTCATTTTCATAAGCAGATTCTATCATGGAGGGACATGATTGACAAGAAGGAACTTGTGAGTATAATTAATTTGTGAAAGCGGAAAGGGGGTTAATAAGATGTTTAATGAAGAGTTGTATGAGGAATTGGAAGCAGAGTTTGAGAAGAATCACATCGAAGAAGAGGTAGAAGAGGTTTTGCTTGATTTAGCAGAAGCGCTGGCAGATAAGAGAATTCTGGATAAAGAAGTGAATTTGACGGAATCCTATGGTAAGACACAGATCTTTGCAGCAGGTATCTGCACGGAGGAAGATGGAGAGAGCAGTGTCCTGATTAAGCGCATAAGGATAGGAAGAAAAGAATTTGAGATTAACGATTATTTTTTATAAAGTAATTGGAAGAAAGAAACGGAGGCAGTATAAACATGAAGGGAGACCGTGAGAAATATCCCCCCAGGGAACTTGGAATCGATCTGTTGTGTGATCTGGTGGGAGCATTTTTATTTAATGTGGGAATCTATAACTTTGCTGTAAATGCACAGTTTGCGCCGGTAGGAGTATCGGGTATTGCGCTGATTCTGCGCTATATGTTCGGACTTCCCATGGGTATCACCAGCATCGTATTAAACATTCCCATTGTACTGGTCAGTTATAAACTGCTTGGACGAAGTTTCCTTCTGCGGTCCATGAAAAGCATGCTGATCTTTGCACTGGTTCTGGATTATATTGTCCCCATGCTGCCGGCTTATCAGGGAAATCCCTTATATGCATCCGCCTGTACGGGTATTTTTTCCGGATTGGGATTAACTATAGTATATTTGAGAAACTGTTCTACCGGAGGAACAGACTTCCTGGTTATGGCAATCAGAAAGCTGTTTCCCCATATCACCATCGGAAAGATCTCTCTTATTGTGGATTCAGTCGTAATTTTAACCGGCGGACTGGTATTTCGAAATATTGACGCTGTTATTCTGGGTCTGGTATCTTCCATCGTAACAACCATGGTAATCGATAAAATCATGTACGGATTAGGTGCAGGTAAGCTGGTGTTTGTTGTCACTTCCCATGAAGCAGATGTTGCTTTAAAAATTGAAGAGGCAACCGGCAGAGGCAGTACCTTTCTAAAGGGACAGGGCTCTTTTTCCAAAGACGAAAAGAATGTGGTGATGTGTGCATGCAATAATGCTCAGGTGGTCTCAATCAGAAGGGCGATCCATGAGACGGACAAGGCTGCGTTCCTGATTATCACCGATTCCAATGAAGTTTATGGGGAGGGCTTTAAGTCCATCAACGGTCAGCTTTAGCTGTCATCAGGCCGGGAGGGAAGGAAAGCACTAGTTTTTCATATGCTTTTCCTTTCCTGCAGCATGATCCACCATTCGGTCCTTTTGTAAAAAACTAGCTCTTTTTACGCTGTCAGTACCGAATTTATTTCGAATATGATCCACTGCTTTTTCCATCTCTTTCATCTTCTTTGATTGTTCTGATTCAAATAAGCTCATCTGCAAATAACTCTCATCCGAAATCTTGGTTGTGCGGACTCCGATCAGACGCAGCGGTGTCCTGTCCCAGAACTCTTCCAGAAGCCTGCATGCTTGCTCATAAATAACAGTTGTGGAATCTGTAGGATTGTTCAGTGTAGTCTGATGAGTCTGGGTATGGAAGTCCCAATCCTTGATCTCAACACAGACGCAGTCGCACATCACGTGATCTCTCCGCAGCCTGGCGCCCACTGTCTCGCTTAAGGACAAAAGAATGTAGCGGGCAGTTTCCATGTCGTCAACATCCTTTGCTAAAGTGGTGCTGTTGCCGTAACCTTTATTTGCCGGTTCTCGTGAGGCCACCGGGGAAGAATCGATACCGCAGGCATAGTCGTGAATTAAAACGGCATACTTTTCCCCAAGAAGGCGCTTTAAATACATCACATCGCAGCCGGCCAGCTGTCCGATGGTATGAATGCCGATTCGCTCCAGCTTCTGTCTGGCGGAATGTCCTACGAAAAACAGCTCTCCGATAGGAAGAGGCCACATCTTTGTCTGAATCTCATGAGTGAACAGGGTATGGCATAGATTCGGTTTTTTAAAATCGGAGGCCATCTTGGCTAACAGCTTATTAGGGGCTATTCCGATGTTCACTGTAAAATGAAGTTCCTGCCAGACTCTCTCTCGTATCTGATTGGCTACAGTCAGGGGAGACCCGAATAAATGGATTGTAGACGTCATATCGAGAAAGGCCTCATCGATGCTGAACTGCTCAATATCCGGAGTATAATCGGAAAGGAGAGCCATAAGCGTTCTTGAATATTCCAGATAGATATCAAAGCGGGCGGGTACAACAGTGAGTCCCGGACACTTGCGAAGTGCCTGGGCGATGGGTTCTCCGGTTGTTATTCCATATTCTTTTGCCGGTGTGGACTTTGCCAGTACGATACCGTGTCTTAACTGGGCATCGCCTCCAACTGCAGAGACTACGGTCCGTAAATCAAGTGCATTTGGATCCTGCCTTAAGCGGTCTGCAGATTCCCAGCTTAAAAATGCTGAGTTCACATCAATATGGAAAATGAGTGGCTCCCTTGACATATCCGATTCTCCTTTTTTCTTTTTATTATACCGAAAATACGTTCGGAAAGTAAAGGGGAATAATTAAAAAATCCGCGGAATAGGATAAAATAAAGTCAAGGGGGAGGCTCTTTTATGAGGCATGCCAAAGGAAGACTCCTGGCAGCAGCAGGAACCGCAGCGTTTATCTTTTTTGCAGCAGTGGCGGGAACGCTGGCAGAAAAAGAGACCATTATAAACCATACATCAGTGACTTCAGAAAAAGCGGATCAAAAGTCACCAATTGAAATAACCGATGAGTTGAATCTTCATGCTCAGTCAGCAGTATTGATGGATGCCTCTTCCAACCGTGTCTTATACGGGAAAAATGAAGATCTGGTACGGCCGATGGCCAGCACCACAAAAATTATGACATGTATTATTGCACTGGAAAACGGTAATCTGTCCGACCCGGTAACTGCTACCCAGAATGCAGCAAACCAGCCAAAGGTTCATCTGGGGGTCTATAAGGGAGAAACAATCTATCTAAAAGACTTGCTCTACAGTCTGATGCTTGAGTCCCACAACGATGCTGCCATGATGATTGCAGAGCATGTAGGAGGAAGCAGAGAAGGATTTGCAAAGCTCATGAACCAAAAGGCGAAGGAGCTGGGGTGCACCAATACATATTTTATTACGCCTAACGGACTGGATGCAAAGGAAGAAATAGGCGGAGAAATCAAAGAACATGCTACCACTGCGTCTGATTTAGCCAGAATTATGAATTACTGCATTGGAGCATCTCAAAAAAGCAGGGAATTTTTGGAAATTACCGGCACTCAGAACTATTCTTTTACAGATGTAAATGGAAAGAGATCCTATCATTGCACAAATCACAATGCACTTCTCACCTCCATGAGCGGCGCTTTTTCCGGAAAAACGGGGTTTACCGGAGGAGCAGGCTACTCTTATGTTGGAGCAGTCAAAAGCGACGGAAGGATCTTTACCATCGCTCTTCTTGGCTGCGGCTGGCCTCCCCATAAAACCTATAAATGGTCTGATGCCAGAAAGCTGTTTCAGTACGGCATGGACCGGTTCCATTACAGGGACGTTTATCAGGAAGTCCAGCTTCCCCAGGTGCTGATCACGGATGCAGTTCCCTTATCAGGCGGTCTTGACCAGCCTGTCATGATCTCCTGTTCCATGGCAGAGGACCGAAAAAAAAGTATAAAGCTTTTGCTGGCTGATGATGAGAATGTCACAGTTAAAACCAGTATTGCGAAAGAGCTGAAAGCACCTGTGAAAAAAGGGCAGGCGGCAGGTGCTGTTACATACAAGCTCAATGGTGAGACTGTAAAAGAATTTCCGGTTTATTTAACAGAAGGAACGAAACGCCTGACGGTTCTTTGGTGTTTAAAAAATATTCTTTCCCATTATCTGTCAATGCCGGGGATCATGGAAATACTCGCTTCCTCTTAACGGGAAATTATGATATACTTGACAAAAATACAATTCCCTCTTTTAACAGAAGACGTGCAGTAGGGAATGGGAGGATATGATAAAAATGAATGAGAGAGATACCGGTTTTATTGGTAGAATTGAGCTTGAGAAGCTGCATAATACCAGAGATCTGGGCGGTTTTAAAACTCAGGACGGGAGAAAGATACTGCAAAACAGGCTGATCAGAAGCGGCACTTTATATGAGGCAACCGGTGATGATATCCGTATATTGTCCGATGAGTGCGGCCTTGGCACCATCATTGATTTCAGAACAGCCACGGAACGAATGCAGAAACCAGATCCGGATATGCCGGGTGTGTGTAATATATTTAATCCCATCCTGGATGAGAAAACAGTGGGGATTACCTTTGAAGAGGAAGAACAGGAAGCAGAGGAAGGGGAGAGGGATGCATTGAAATCAATTATTCTTCATGCCTCTTCCTTAGACGGAAAACCGCAATTGTATGTGGACAGGCTTTATGAAGACCTGGTTTTAAATGACCATGCCGCTGATTCCTATTCCCGTTTTTTCAACCTGTTGCTGGAAGCAGATGACAGGGCAGTATTATGGCACTGCACAGCAGGGAAGGACCGGGTTGGTATTGGAACTGCGCTGCTTCTTTTCGCACTTGGTGTCCGAAGGGAAACCATTATAAGAGATTTTGTGAAAACCAATGATTACGTAATAGAGCAGGTCAATCAGGTTTGCGCGCAGATTGAAAAGAAGACAGGAGATAAAGGTCTTGCGGACTGTGTCAGGGTATTATTCACTGTTTCAGAGACTTATATTCTCCGTGCTTTTTCTGCAATCGAACTGTCCTTTGGATCTATAGACCATTACTTAAGTACCCGGCTGTCCGTGACTCCGGAGAAAAGGGATGAGCTTAGGGCAAAGTTTTTAACAGAGTAAGTACATGAAAGGAAGTTACTAAAGTATGAATTGGAAGAAAATAGCGGCGGTGCTGGCAGGTAACACCGTATATGCGCTTGCTGTTTCCCTGTTTATTCTCCCAGGCGGGCTGATTACAGGAGGTACCACAGGTCTTGCTTTGGTTGCCAATGCGAAGTTTGGGATTCCGGTTGCTCTTTTTATCGGAATTTTTAATATTGTAATGTTTATTGCAGGTGCGTTTGTGCTGGGGAAAGCTTTTGCACTTACAACGATGATCAGTACCTTTTATTTCCCCTTCATTTTGGGGATTTTTGAGAATCTGCTGGGGAGTACGGTTATCACTCACGACCGTATGCTGGCTACTGTTTTTTCCGGTCTTCTTATCGGTGCAGGAATCGGTATGGTTATACGTGCAGGTGCGTCTACCGGTGGCATGGACATACCTCCTCTGATTCTGAATAAAAAGTGGAACTTATCAATTTCCCTTACATTATCATTATTTGACTGTCTTATTCTTCTGTCTCAGATGATTTTTTCCAACCTCGAACAGATACTGTACGGAATCCTGCTTGTTCTTTTGTACACCCTTGTTCTGGATAAAGTGCTTATGACGGGACGAAATCAGATGCAGGTAAAAATTGTCAGCAAAAAATATGACGAGATCAGCCGGGAGATACAAAAGCGTATGGACCGTGGTACTACGCTGCTTGCCAGTGAGGGCGGTTATTTAAGGGAATCCTCCTTTGCTGTTCTTACAGTGATTTCCGGAAGGCAGCTGTCAAAGCTCAATGAGCTGGTTCTTCAAATGGATCCTCACGCCTTTATGATTATCAATCAGGTTACCGAAGTGCGGGGAAGAGGTTTTACACTCCATAAGGAATATAAATAATTAAAAATGCGGACAAATATCTTACGGAAAAATGACTAAGGTTTACGGTTTTGGAAACTCTATTGACTTCCAATCTTTACCGGTGCTATACTGTGCCCGAAGCAGTAAAAGGACGCAGGGAGGAAGTTAAATGCTCAGGAAAAGATTCGGTTTCATAAGTTTTGTCATTGTGCTGGCTGTATTTTTTGCAGTTGGATGCGGAAAAAAGGGAGATCCTGCCGCAGGTTTAAAAACTACGAAGATGACAGAGTCGGAGACTGCGGCCAGTATTATGGAAAATGCCTTATCAGAAGAAGATATAACGGAACAAGGCATAACAGAAGACAGCTCAGAAAGTACAGATATGGCTGATGATCAGACCGCTGAGGGACCAGGAAAACAGGCGGAAGCCTTTGCGGAAAAAATACAGGAAGCAGTTTCAGACCGGAGTCTGGAAACGCTGGCAGAACTTATTACCTATCCCTGTGTGTTTATCACCGGTGATCAGGAAAAGATAATTTTAAAAACGCAGGAGGATCTGTTAAAACAGAATCCGGATATGGTATTTGGTGACGATTTAATGGTTGCAGTGGCCAAAGTTGATACGGCCATGCTGAAGAAAACAGCCGAAGGAGTCGCCATGGGAGAAGGAGATTCCAGGATTGTGTTTCAGGAATCACCGGAGGGCAGCATAGGTATTACAGAAATTAAAGAATAACATTGGATACAACTCACAAATTTATTCGACAAAAATATACAATATGCCGGAAAAATCTACACGAATCGATATAATGACAACGATGATTAGGAGCAATAGACCATGGATTGTAAGAAATCCATAGTTTTTTGCTCTTTTTTTACTAAATAGAGCTTGAAATAAGTTGAGATTAATTATACAATTATAATTGGCAGAAATTGGTGTTATTATATAGTCTTATCGTTATTTTTATAACGGGGCTATGCAAATATTACAAAATGGAGGATTGCAAAATGAGTAATTCAACACAAACATCAGCAGGTAATCGGATTCATGCTTTGCTTGATGAAAACAGTTTTGTTGAAGTCGGCGGCTACGTAACAGCGAGAAATACAGACTTTAACATGACAGCAAGGGAAACTCCTTCTGACGGTGTTGTTACCGGCTACGGTACCATCGGGGGCTGCCTTGTGTATGTGTACAGCCAGGACTCTTCTGTTTTCGGAGGGGCTGTAGGAGAGATGCATGCTAAAAAAATTACACGACTTTACACCATGGCTATGAAAATGGGAGCGCCGGTAATTGGTCTGGTTGACTGTGCCGGATTACGGCTTCAGGAGGCAACAGATTCCTTGAATGGCTTTGGTGAGTTTTATATGAGCCAGACTTTAGCATCAGGAGTGGTACCACAGATTATGGCGGTTTTCGGCACCTGTGGCGGCGGCATGGCTGTTTCAGCAGCTATGGCAGATTTTATTTTTATGGAAGGAACGTCTGCAAAGCTGTTTGTGAATTCTCCTAACGCCATTGAGAATAACTATACAGAAAAATTAAATACGGCTTCTGCTGACTTCCAGAGCAGGGAAGCAGGTCTGGTAGATTTTGTTGGAGATGAAGAGGAGATTCTGAGTAATATCAGAACCCTGGTCACAATTTTGCCTGCTAATAGTGAGGACGATATGTCTTACGATGAGTGCACAGATGATTTAAACCGCGTATGTTCTGATTTAGCCAACTATGTAGGAGATACGAAGATTGCACTCACGCAGATTTCTGATAATCATTTCTTTATGGAGACCGGAAAAGAATATGGCTCCTCTATGGTTACCGGCTTTATCCGTTTAAATGGAATTACCGTGGGCTGCGTTGCCAATCGTACAGAATCCTATGATGATAATGGATTAAAGACTATGTCCTATGAAGCAAAATTAACGGGACAAGGCTGTGAGAAGGCTGCAGAATTTGTTGGATTCTGTGATGCATTTGATATCCCGCTGCTCACGCTGGTGAATGTTACCGGATATGAAAGTACAGCTGGATCAGAAAAAAGGATTGCAAAGGCAGCTGCTAAGCTGACTTATGCATTTGCCAATGCAACTGTGCCAAAAGTTACTGTTGTGATTGGTCAGGCGCTAGGTAGTGCTTATCTGACTATGAGCAGCAAATCCATCGGTGCAGATATGGTCTATGCATGGCCGGAGGCAACAATTGGAATGATGGACCCGGTACAGGCGGCAAAGATTATGTATGCCGATGAGATCGCAAAGGGAGAAGATGGAAAGGCAGTGATGGAAGAGAAGGCGGAAAGTTACCGTGCTCTTCAGTCCAGTGCACTTTCTGCTGCAAAAAGGGGATATGTTGATGATATCATCGATGCCAGTGAGACAAGAGCCAGAGTCATCGCTGCATTTGAGATGTTATTCACAAAGAGAGAGGATCGTCCGGCAAAAAAACATGGCACGATATAGAATGAGGTGACAGGCATATGAAATTAAATTTGAAACGAGTAGTAGTGGGTCTTACTATGGCAGTCTGCCTCTTTTCATTATCTGCATGCAGCAAAGCAGGGTCTGAGGCCGGAGCTATCGATGCAGATATGAGAGCGCAGCTTGAGCAGATTCCCGTCGCCTCGTATCTGGAGCTGTACACCGGTCTTGAGGACAAAGATACCGAGCAGATGAGAAAGAGCCTGGTAAAAAAGGATGAGGTTGCTGCCCTGGCGGAGGGAATCGATTCCTGGGAGAATGTAAAGGATGAATTAGGCGGCTTTATCTCTGCTTCGGATTCTGTGAAATTAGAAGAGGGCAAGGAAGGTTACAGTGCTACGGTTAATACTGTATTTGAAAAAAGAAATATGGATTTTACCGTAACATTTGACCACAAGCTTTCCAAGATAACCGGCGTGGCATTTATTCCCCAGTATACGTTTGGTGAAAAGATGGAAAAAGCAGCTTTGAATACGCTGATGGGAATGGGTACCGTTTTTCTGGTATTAATCGCTATTAGTTTGCTGATCAGCTGTTTTCGCTACATCAGCGTTCTGGAAGCAAAGGCTGTTAATAAAAACAAACCGGCAGTTCCTGCTGCAGAGCCGGCGGTTCCTGCTGTAAAAGAGGAAGTGGAAGAGGAACTTTCAGACGATTTAGAACTGGTGGCTGTCATAACGGCAGCAATCGCAGCATCTACAGGAAGCTCCCCAAGCGGTCTGGTGGTACGTTCCATTAAACGTGCATCAGCCGGAAAATGGAAAAAAGCATAAATAATCAGGAGGATTTTCATCATGAAAAATTATACAATTACAGTGAATGGTAATGTTTACGATGTAACCGTTGAAGAAAGCACAGGTGCAGCAGCTCCGGCAGCAGTGTCAGCTCCGTCACCGGTTAAGAAGGAAGCTGCTCCGGCACCGAAGAAGGCAGCAGCAACAGGAGCTGAAGGCTCTGTAAAGGTAACTGCTCCCATGCCTGGAAAGATCCTCGGCGTAAAGGTAAGCGCAGGACAGGCAGTGAAAAAAGGTGAAGTCCTTGTCGTTCTGGAAGCGATGAAGATGGAAAATGAAATCATAGCACCTTCCGATGGAACAGTTGCCAGCATTCATGCAGCAGTGGGTGATTCCGTAGAAGCAGGCGCAACATTAGCTACATTAAACTAGTACGGAAAGATCCGCTAAAACGATAAATAGCGCGGATTCCTTATGGAGGGATTAACATGAATTATATCAGTAATACATTCACCAATCTTCTTCAGCAGACCGCATTCTTTAACTTGACTGCAGGAAATTTGTTAATGATTCTGGTTGCCTTTATTTTTCTGTATCTGGCAATTCGGAAAGGCTTTGAACCTCTGCTTCTGGTTCCGATTTCCTTTGGTATGCTGTTGGTAAATATCTATCCGGATATTATGAAAGAGGTTGGAGCGGATGGTTCCGGCGGCGGACTGCTGCAATATTTCTTTAAACTGGATGAATGGGGGATTCTGCCTCCGCTTATCTTCATGGGCGTAGGTGCGATGACCGATTTCGGTCCTTTAATTGCAAACCCAAAGAGCTTTCTTCTGGGTGCAGCGGCGCAGTTTGGTATCTATTCTGCCTATTTTATGGCGATTCTTATAGGATTTAATGACAAAGCGGCAGCTGCCATTTCCATTATCGGAGGAGCGGACGGCCCGACTTCCATTTTCCTGGCAGGAAAACTGGGTATGACATCCCTTATGGGTCCCATTGCGGTAGCTGCTTACTCCTATATGGCACTTGTTCCCATTATACAGCCGCCGATTATGAAGCTTCTTACCACAGAGAAAGAACGTAAAATCAAAATGGAGCAGCTCCGTCCGGTTTCAAAACTGGAACGCATCCTGTTTCCGATCATTGTTACTACCGTTGTATGTATGATTCTTCCCACCACAGCACCTTTAGTGGGCATGCTGATGCTGGGTAATTTATTCAAAGAATCCGGTGTTGTGAAACAGCTGGCTGAGACGGCAGGAAATGCACTCATGTATATTGTAGTAATTTTACTTGGAACATCTGTTGGAGCGTCAACCAGTGCAGAAGCATTTTTAAATTTAGATACGCTTAAAATTGTTGTGTTAGGTCTGATTGCATTCTCAATCGGAACAGCAGCAGGCGTTCTCTTTGGAAAGCTGATGTGCAAGGTTACCGGCGGCAAGGTTAACCCACTCATCGGTTCAGCCGGTGTATCCGCAGTTCCCATGTCAGCCCGTGTATCCCAGAAGGTGGGGGCAGAAGCAGATCCTACAAACTTCCTGCTGATGCATGCTATGGGACCAAACGTAGCCGGTGTTATCGGTACTGCAGTTGCAGCCGGTACATTCATGGCTATTTTCGGAGTAAGATAGTCTGACCGGAGACATTGATAGTTCCGGGAGCAAAGTAAATGAACAATAACCAGGAGGTAAGAAAATGGCAGATATAGAAAAAAAGCCGGTTAAGATTGTTGAGACAGTTCTTCGTGATGCACATCAATCTTTGCTTGCTACAAGAATGACAACTGAACAGATGCTTCCGATCGTGGAGAAGATGGACCAGGTTGGTTATTATGCAGTTGAGTGCTGGGGCGGTGCAACCTTTGATGCATGCCTGCGCTTCTTAAAAGAGGATCCCTGGGTAAGACTGAGAAAACTGAGAGATGGTTTTAAAAATACAAAACTGCAGATGCTGTTCCGTGGTCAGAATATTCTGGGTTACAATCATTACGCAGATGACGTAGTGGAATATTTTGTACAGAAGTCTTTATCAAACGGAGTTGATATCATACGTATCTTTGACTGTCTCAATGATATCCGTAACTTACAGACTGCAGTATCAGCCTGTAATAAAGAAAAAGGGCATGCTCAGGTAGCTTTATGCTACACACTGGGTGATGCTTATACTCTGGAATACTGGAAAGATATTGCAAAGAGAATTGAGGATATGGGGGCAGACTCCATCTGCATTAAGGATATGGCAGGACTTCTGACACCATATAAAGCGGATGAGCTGGTTCGTGCGTTAAAAGAATCAACAAAGCTTCCGATTGATCTTCATACCCATTATACATCTGGTGTTGCATCCATGACCTATTTAAAGGCAGTGGAAGCAGGCTGCGATATCATTGATACCGCAATGTCTCCTCTTGCTTTAGGTACCAGCCAGCCTGCAACTGAGGTTATGGTTGAGACCTTCAGGGGTACACCTTATGACACCGGTTATGACCAGACACTTCTGGCAGAGATTGCTGCTTATTTCCAGCCAGTCAGAGAAGAGGCGTTAAAGAGCGGACGGTTAAATCCAAAGGTTCTGGGTGTAAATATCAAGACACTTCAGTATCAGGTACCAGGCGGTATGCTATCCAATCTGGTTAGCCAGTTAAAGGAAGCAGGCCAGGAGGATAAATATTTACAGGTGCTGGAAGAGGTTCCAAGAGTAAGAAAGGATTTCGGAGAACCGCCGTTAGTTACTCCTTCTTCTCAGATTGTTGGAACACAGGCTGTTTTAAATGTTATCAGCGGAGAGCGTTATAAGATGGTAACCAAGGAATCCAAAAAGATTCTGATGGGTGAGTTCGGACAGACAGTAAAACCGTTTAATCCGGAAGTTCAGAAGAAGATTATCGGTGATGAAACTCCCATTACCTGCCGTCCGGCTGATTTAATTGCACCTCAGCTTCCACAGTTCGAGAAAGAGTGTGCACCGTGGAAACAGCAGGAAGAGGATGTGCTTTCCTATGCATTATTCCCAGCTGTTGCAAAGGATTTCTTTGAATACCGTGCAGCACAGCAGACTGGAGTGGATTCCACTCTGGCAGATAAGCAAAATAAAACTTATCCGGTATAAGAGTCAAATATTAGAAGTTAAAATAATAAATTAAATAAGAGATCAGGCCTTAAATCCCCTTTGAGGGAATGCAGGCCTGATTTTTTTTATACGGGAAAATATTAATTGACATTTCCGGCAGAGAGAATATAATTGTTGTATAGTCAATAGTTGCAAATACAACTGTTGTAATATCAATATGGAGAATAAAAAATGAACAGTCTGCTGCATTATGCAAAGAAGTACAGAAAAGAATTCATTATCGCAATCCTATGCATCGAAGCTGAGACAGTATTTGAACTGATTATACCTATGATAATGGCAGATATTATTGATGTGGGCGTTGCAAACGGTAACAGAAGCTATATCTTAATGAAGGGAGGACAGATGATTGCATTTGCTGCAACTGCTCTTTTGCTGGGGCATGTATGTGCGCGATTTACTGCAATCTGCGGCAATGGAATTGGAGCGGAGATCCGTAAGGCAGAATTTAAGAAGATGCAGACCTATTCCTTTGCCAATACCGATCATTTCAGCACTTCCTCCCTGGTAACAAGGCTGACCAGTGATGTTACTACCATTCAGAATTCCATTACCAATGGAATGCGTCCGGGATTCAGATCTCCGGTGATGATGTTGACAGCTTTGGTTGTTTCCTTCCGGCTGAATGCCCGACTTGCAATGGTATTCTTTATTGCGGCGCCCCTGCTTGCAGTAATTCTGATTCTTATCATTAAGAATGTCAGACCCCTTTATGGGAGAATGCAGGGGGCAATGGATCTTGTAAACCGTACCATACAGGAGAACTTAAGAGCGGTCAGGGTGGTAAAAGCGTATGTCAGGGGTGATTATGAGACGGAAAAATTCGGAGAGGTCAATGATTCGTTAAAAAATGCTTCGGAGCGTTCCTTTTCACTGGCAGCACTTAACATGCCTGCCATGCAGTTTGTGATGTACGGTACGATTTTAAGTATTCTGTGGTTTGGAGGGAACCTGGTGATCGGAGAGGGGATGAAGGTGGGAGCACTTACCAGCTTTTTAAGCTATGTGCTCCAGGTTCTGAATTCTCTTATGATGTTTTCCAATGTATTTCTCTTATTCACCAGATCCCTGACTTCCTGGAGAAGAATCTCAGAAGTTCTTGTGGAAGAACCGGCCATTCGTGACGATCAGGCATCGGACATTGAGATTACACAGGGAAGCATTTGCTTTGATCATGTATACTTTAAATACAAGGATACTGCAAAAGAGTATGTGCTCTCAGACATATCTTTTCAGATTCTGCCTGGACAGACGATTGGAATCATCGGGCAGACAGGTGCTGCGAAAAGTACACTGGTACAGCTCATTCAGCGTCTGTATGAAATAAACTCCGGAGAGATTCTGATAGATGATCAACCCATTCGTCACTATACGCAGGATCATTTGAGGGAAGCCATTGGCATGGTACTTCAGAAAAATACTTTGTTTTCAGGGACAGTGAAGGAAAATATTTGCTGGGGAAAGGAGAATGCTTCTGATGAGGAGATCACAGAGGCATGCCGGATTGCCTGTGTTGACGAATTCATTGACCGGCTGGATAATGGTTATGATACCGTTCTCGGTCAGGGAGGAGTTAATCTTTCCGGCGGCCAGAAGCAGAGGCTCTGTATCGCAAGGGCAGTTTTAAAAAAGCCCAGAATCCTGATTCTGGACGATTCCACAAGTGCTCTTGACACAGCGACGGAACAGAAGATCAATGAAGCTTTAAAAGAGTCCCTTCCCGATATGACGAAGATAATTATCAGTCAGAGAATCTCTTCGGTTTCCCATGGGGACCAGATCATTGTTTTGGGTGACGGCAGAGTGAATGCAGCAGGCACCCATGAAGAATTGTTAGAGAACAATGAAATCTATCGGGATATTTTTGAATCCCAGCAGAAGGGAGGAGGACTTTCGGCATGAAACCCACAGGACATACAAGACCAAAGAATACAAAAAAGACCCTGCTCCATCTTCTGAATTATCTTGGGCATTACAGACGTTCCTTATTTCTGATTGCGGTTCTGGTATGCATCAGTGCAAGTTCGGGAATTGCCGGAACCTATCTTTTAAAGCCGGTGATAAACCGTTATATTCTTCCGGGAGATATTCCGGGGCTTATACGAATGATTCTGATCATGGGCTGCCTGTATCTGGCAGGTGCTCTTTCCTGTCTGGTATACAGCAGAATGATGGTTCATGTATCCCAGCAGGTAGTGAGTGATATCAGAATGGATTTGTTTCGCCATACCCAGAAGCTGCCCCTTGTATTTTTTGATACTCATACCCACGGCGAGCTGATGAGTCATTTTACCAACGATGTGGACACCATATCGGAGGCGTTAAACAACAGCTTTACGCTGCTGATTCAAAGCTTTATTACATCAACCGGAACGATTATCATGCTGCTTGTCCTGGATGTGCGTCTATCCATGATCGTTGTTTTCTTTCTTACAGTCATGCTGCTTTATATCCGTTATAACGGAAGTATGAGTAAAAAATATTTTGCAAAGCAGCAGAGGAATCTTGGAAGTGTCAATGGATTTGTGGAAGAAATGGTGGAGGGTCAGAAAGAGGAAAAGATTTTTCGCCATGAAAAACAGAATTTTGAAAAGTTTTGTGAATTAAACGAAGCACTCCGGATCTCTTCCACAAAAGCATCTGTCTATACTGGAATCACGGTACCTACAATTGTTGCGCTGTCTTATTTCAACTATGCAGTTTCCGCCTGCGTGGGAGGATTATTTGCAATCTCAGGTCTGATTAATCTGGGGACTCTGGCATCTTATCTGGTGTATGTAAGGCAGAGCGCCATGCCGATGAACCAATTTACCATGCAGATTAATTTCCTGATGGTAGCACTGGCCAGCGCTGAGAAGATCTTTCTGATGATGGAGCAGGAACAGGAAGTGGATGAAGGAAATGTTACTCTGGTAAAGGCAGAGAAAAAGGAGAACGGCGTTTATAAGGAATCTGACGTCTATACAGGAAACTTCGCCTGGAAGATCCCCGATGAGAGAGAAGGATATCGTCTGGTTCCTCTAAAGGGGGATGTGCGATTTCATGAGGTGGTTTTCGGCTACAGGCAGAAGTACTCCATCTTGAATGGAATCAGTTTATACGCAAAACCAGGCCAGAAGATTGCATTTGTAGGATCAACCGGGGCTGGGAAGACCACGATTATCAATCTGATCAACCGGTTCTACGAATTAAATGAAGGATTGATTACTTATGATGGAATTGATATCCGCCAGATAAAAAAGGACGAATTAAGACGCTCTATTTCACTGATTGTTCAGGATACTCATTTATTTACCGGAACAATTGCCGATAATATCCGGTATGGAAGGCTGAATGCCACTGAGGAGGATGTACTGGAAGCGGCAAAAATTGCAAATGCAGATTCCTTTATCAGAAGACTTCCTGCGGGCTACAATACCATGCTTGAAAATGACGGCAGTAATTTATCACAGGGCCAGAGACAGCTGATTGCCATAGCACGGGCCGCCATCTCCCGTCCGCCGGTACTGGTAATGGATGAGGCGACCAGTTCCATCGATACACGGACGGAAAAGCTGATTGAAAAGGGAATGGATACACTGATGAATGGGCGGACTGTTTTTGTCATTGCCCATAGACTTTCAACTGTCCGCAATTCCCAGGCTATTTTAGTTCTGGAGCGGGGAGAGATTATTGAACGTGGAAATCATGAGGAACTGCTTGCACAGCAGGGCAGGTATTATAAGCTTTATACAGGGCAGTTTGAACTGGAATAAATAAGAAGGAGGCAGATTGTGAATAAAGAAACGATCAGGGAAATGCTGGTGCGGGGGGAAAAAGCCAGGAAGCAGGCTTTATTCCCGCTGTTGTCTGAAATGGGTCTGACACCAGGGCAGGGGCAGGCAAAAATATTATACCGTCTTTTGCTAAAGGACCGTGTTACTCAAAAAGATCTGGCAGACCAATGCAGAATTGATGCAGCAGCCATGTCAAGAAATATTGATAAGCTGGAGGGACTTGGACTTCTTGTCAGAGAGAGCAACCCGGACTGCAGAAGATCCTTTTTAATCTGCCTGACTGAAAAGGGGTATACAGAGGCAAAGCAGATCCAAAAGGTGTTTGAACAGTTTGAAGACATAGTCAGTGAGGGGATTGCTCCGGAGGAGATTGAAGTTTTTTTCCGTGTCATGGAGCACATGTGTACCAATCTGGAACGTTTTAATGCTGCAGAAAGCCAGACGTAATGCAGACATTATCTCTCCCATCATTATATGTCAAAATATTCTCTGATGTAAAAAGCCATTAACAGATCAAATTTAATTTTGGAATCATCCAATTCTGTTCCTAACAATTCTTTGATTTTTTTCATTCGGTATATGACCGTGTTCCGGTGGGTGTGCAGTTTGCCCGCAGTTTTAAGCAGATTGCAGTCAGACAGGAGGAAGACTTTTAAGGTACTCATGTAATCGGTATCATGGGCTGAATCAAAGTCTTCCAGCACCCCTAAACTGTTTTGGTACACAGACTGCAGCAGTTCCGGGTCAGAGGAGGAAAAAAGAATCTGAAAAATCCCAAGCTCATCAAAATTAACAGAAGGTATACTCCAGAACAAGGACGCGGCCAGGGCAAAACGGGCGCGTTTATAACAGATTCCTATTTTGGCGAGGGAATGAAATTCATTACCAATACCCAGTGTTATGCCGTCATAATACATAAGGATATCCATGATTTCACTCAGTGATGGGGTGGACTGGCAAGTAAGATAAAGGAGGATCTGCAGATTATCGTGTTCAAAAAGATGATATTTTAACGAGAGACGGTTTAAGGTAAATGTAATTCTGGTAATATTGCGCAGATTTTGGATTACTATAATCCGGTAGTCGGCTGCGGTTGGAAAACCGTTCTGGTTTAAGGTCATAAGAGTGGTATCGTGAATCGGGTCCTGATAAAGGGCCGTCTGAAATGCAGCGTTTAAATGGTCTGCGTTCTGAGTATCGTGAAGGAGTGTTTTGCAATAGTCCTGCATGATATCTACCAGATGAACTTTCCATGGCATGGTGATTAAAGGGAATTTATTTATTTTGCAAAAGTCCAGAATTTCAGGGGACAGATCGGCTGTTTCCAGATATTTTCCTACATTGATAAGAAGTCCGCTGCAGTTGTAAGTCACCAGTGAACGGATAAAATCAGACAGACAGGTTCCGCTTTGTGTAAACAGTCCAGTGGTAATAACCAGCTCTCCTCCCTTTAAAAAGGATATATTCTGTATGTCCTCTGCCAGGTAAATCCAGGAGACAGAGTTTGAAAGTCCGTTTTCACCGCTGTGAAGGACAAGGCTGTATTTTTCAGATCCAGAATGATACAAATCAGAAACTTTAGTTCTCATAATCGCTGCCTCCTCTCAGATTGAGGGTAAGTATACCACAAATTGTACTTAAAGTACAATAACTAAAAAAAAGATTGGAATCTGCAGACATTGCAGGGGTAACCGGGAAGGGATATAATGAATGCTATAACAAATCCTTCAGAAGAGAGGTGCACCATATGAAAGAAAAGTTTGTTGTTACGATTACAAGGCAGTTTGGAAGTCTGGGGAGACCCATAGCCAGAATGGTCAGCGAGAACCTTGGAATCGAATATTATGACCGGGATATTGTAGAGATGACTTCCAAAGATTTAAATCTTCCAGTCTCTGCTGTAAGCGATGTGGAAGAAAGTGCAAAATCAGCATTCTTTAACATGAACTATCCTCTTGGTATGGGAACCACAAACATTCAGGATTCAGTCTTTGCAGCCCAGAAAAAGATCATTATTGATCTGGCAGAGAAGGAATCATGCATTATCGTAGGCAGATGCGCGGATCATATTTTGGAGGATTATAAAAATACGATCCACATTTTTATCTATGCGCCCTATGAGGCAAGGTTGAAAAACTGTGTGGAACGTCTAAACATGAGACCAGATGAGGCGAAGAGGATGATTGCTTCGGTTGATAAGGCGAGAGAGTCCTATCACAGACATTACTGCGGTTATGTGATGTCAGACAAGGAACATAAACATATCATGATTGATTCCAGTCTGTTAGGTGTAGAAGGAACCTGTGAAATCTTAACTGAAATAATTCGTAAAAAATTCAAGAATATGTTTTAAAAATGCATATATATAGAATATTCCAGGCAATGAAGCTTTTGAAAAAAAGACATTGCCTTTTTGTTGTATAAAAAGAGCGAAAAGGAGGTTAATCATGCTGCAAATTAAGAATCTGTCAAAATGCTTTGAAGATCTGGAAGTTTTAAAAGATGTGAACCTGTCAGTAGAAAAGGGTGAAGTAGTGGTGATTATAGGGCCTTCCGGATCAGGGAAAAGTACACTTCTGCGCTGTGTAAACTTACTGGAGAACCCAACAGGGGGAGAGATCCTGTATCAGGGAGAGGATATTACACATCTGGGAAAAAAGGTCACAGATTACAGGAAGCAGGTAGGCATGGTATTTCAGAGGTTCAATTTATTTCCGTTAAAAAACGCACTGGAAAACGTAATGTATGCGCCGGTCAAATTGAACAAGGTTCCTGTAAAAGAGGCAAAAGAGCAGGCACTGGACCTTTTGAGGAAGGTAGGTCTGGAAAACAGAGCCCATGCATATCCAACCGCATTATCGGGAGGGCAGCAGCAGCGGGTTGCCATTGCCAGAGCACTGGCAATGAAACCGGAGATACTTCTCTTTGATGAACCCACATCAGCTTTAGACCCTGAACTGGTAGGAGATGTTCTGGAGGTAATGAAGCAGCTGGCAAAAGAGGGTATGACCATGATTGTGGTCACCCATGAAATGGGATTTGCCAAAGATGTGGCAGACCGTGTGATCTTTATGGATGGCGGGTATGTAATTGAGGAAGGCGCACCCCAGGAGATATTTACTAATCCTAAAAATGAAAGAACCAGGACATTTCTGTCCAGAGTGTTATAAGGAGGTGAAGGGATGGAATTAAATTTTGGAAAAACGATTCACACACTGGGACCCAGCCTGTGGGGAGGAGTAGGTATTGTTTTGTATATTACCCTTTCTGGTTTTTTCTTTGCATTAATGGCAGCACTTCTTATTGCAATCGGGCGTCTCTCCAAAAACAGGATGCTCAGCCGGGTTCTTTCGGTTTTCATTGAGCTGGTCAGGGGAACTCCTCTGCTCGTGCAGCTTTTTTACATCTATTATGTTATTCCTACGTTGTTAAACGGGGTACTCTTAATGGCGGGATATGAGACCAATATACAGTTAAAGGCATCTACCTGCGGAATCATTGGATTTGCAGTTAATTACGGATGTTACATGTCGGAAGTCATTCGTTCTGCAATACTTGCAGTGGATCCGGGACAGAGAGAGGCGGGGCTTGCACTGGGATTTTCGGAAGGAAAGGTAATGCTTCATTTCATTATACCTCCGGCACTGAGAAATTCGGTACCGGTATTTGGAAATTATCTGGTTATGCTCATAAAGGATACGTCCCTGCTGGCAATGATCTCGGTGCAGGAACTGCTTCTGCGCACAAAAACCTATGCATCTCAGACGTTTCTCACAGTAGAAGCGTATACTCTGCTGGCAGTTGTTTACCTACTGCTGAGCATTCCCCTTTCCCAGATAACCGGAATTCTGGAACGGAGACTGAAACGTATGCCGTAACCCTTAAAATTATCATATAAAAAGAAAGGCAGGAGAATTATGAAAAAAATATCAGGATTAAAAATGGCTGTACTGGGAGTGCTGGCTGTAGTTTTATTAGCAGGCTGTGGTGTTTTAAGTGACGGGCCAGGTCAAAAGCAGGCGGCCTCCACACAGCAGGGAGCAGGAGAATCTGCCATGCTGAATAAGATAAAGGAGAAAGGATATATACAGATTGGTTCTTCCAATGACGCTCCATTCTGCTATAAAGATGTGGAAAGCGGACAGTTAAAAGGAATTGATATTGAAATATTAAAAGAACTGTGCAGCCGCCTGGGTATTGGGGATATTAAAATGAAGGAAATTGATTTTTCCAATCTTCTGGTGGAATTGAATAATAGCAATATTGATATGGTTGTGGATGGGATGTATGTAAAGGACGAGAGACTGGAAATAGCGGCATTTACTGATAAATGGTATCAGGAGGGAGAGGCAGTGGTAATTCCCGCTGATTCTGCTGTGAAAAGCAAAGAGGATTTAAAAGGCAAGACAATTGGTGCGCAGCCAGGTACCGCATTTTATGAGACAGCACAAAAATGGCTGGCTGAAGGAAAAATAGGCGAACTTCTGGCTTATGACAATCAGGCAACGCTGATGACAGCGGTTAACACAGGAAAGGTCGACGCAGTCGTAACAGATGGTATTGTTGCCGGCTATACGCTTTCAGCGGACAGCTCTTTAAAGCTTAAACTTCTGGCACCCTATGAGGCAGAGGCCAGCGGACAGATCGGAGCTGCAGTCCGTTTCCAGGATAAGGATTTCCTGAATGAAGTAAATCAGTGCCTGAATGAAATGAAGGAAGACGGTACGCTGTTAAAAATATTAAAATCCTATGGGCTGACGGATGATTATTTTGTTAACGCAGAGGACGGGAAAACTGAAAACGTAAAATAGTGCAAATACAAAGAAGAGAGGCATTTATATGGAGTTTCAATATTACCTGCCGGTTAATCTGGTATTTGGAAGGGGAACGGCGGATTTAATCGGAGAAAAGGCAGCCAGACTTGGAAAGCGGGCTCTTATCGTGACGGGTGGCAGGAGTACCAGGGAGTCCGGTCTTCTTGCCAGAACAGAAGAATTGCTTAAAAGGCAGGGAGTATCGTCTGTATTGTTTGATAAAGTAGAGCCTAACCCCATGACAACTACGGTCTGTGAAGGGGCCGGTATTGCAGTGGAGGAAGCATGTGACCTTGTTGTTGCTCTTGGAGGAGGAAGCAGTCTGGATGCAGCGAAGGGAATTGCTTTCCAGGCAGTAAATGGCGGAGATATTAATGAGTATATTTTTGGAAAGAAGGTCAGCGATAAGGCACTGCCGGTACTGGCAGTTCCAACGACCTGCGGAACCGGAAGTGAAGGCAATGGATTTGCGGTAATGACAAATCCTGATACGCTTGATAAAAAATCACTCCGGTGCAGTGCCATTGTACCGAAATGCTCCATCATTGATCCGCTGCTGATGACCACCATGCCGCAGAGAGTTCTGGCATCGGTAGGCTTTGACGCTCTTTGCCATAATATAGATGGATATCTGTCATCCATAGCTCAGCCGCTTACCGATATGATGGCTTTGGAAGGAATCCGGCTGGCTGCTGACAGCTTAAAAAAAGTCTATCATAACAGGGAAGATTTAGACAGCTGGGAGAAGCTCTGTCTTGCAAGTACACTGGGCGGAATGGTTATCAACACAGCAGGAGTGACCGCACTTCATGGGCTGGAACACCCGGTCAGCGGACTTAAAAATGCAGTACATGGCAGAGGGCTGGCGGCGCTTGCTCCTTATGTTTATGAAGCATCCATAAAAGGTTCTCCTGATAAATTTGCAGCCATGTCAAAGCTGCTTGGAGGAAAAGATGAATCTGACTTTGTCAGTCAGATCAGGGAGCTGATTGCAGAACTTCATTTGACAGAAACACTGGGGGAGATGGGAATCAGTAAAGCAGATGTACCATGGCTGACGGAAAACTGCATGAAGATCTCAGCAGCCAGTATTGCCAGTCATCCGGTCATTTTGAATCCGGAAGAGATCAGCCGTATTTATACAAAATCAATTTAGATGCCGCACCATGGCAAAAAGGAGGATAATATGCTGAGAGATGCATTGCCAGAAATAAAGATGCCCCTGCCGGGGCCGAAAGCTGAGGCCGTTTTAAAACGGAGAGAGGAAGCTGTGCCAGGTGCCATTAAATCGGTATACCCCTGCGTGATCAAAAGAGGAGAGGGGGCTATGCTGGAGGATCTGGATGGTAACAGGTTTCTTGACTGGGTAGGCGGAGTAGGTGTATTAAATATTGGTTACAGCCATCCGGAGATTATAGAAGCGGTGAAAGAACAGGCAGATCAGTATTTTCATGGTATGATGAATATTGTCACACACGAAGGATACATAAAACTTGCTGAGAAAATGAATGAAATTGTTCCTCTCAAAGCAGAAAAAAAGAAAACCATGTTCGCCAATTCTGGCGCCGAGGCAATAGAAAATGCAGTAAAAATTGCAAAGTCCTATACAGGAAGGCCTAATATTATTGTATTTTCAGGGGCATTTCATGGAAGAACGCTTCTTGCTGCGACGATGACGGCAAAAAAAGCATACGCGCTGGGAATCGGACCGTTTCCAGATGGAGTTTACCGCGCGGAATTCCCATATCTCTACAGAAATCCAGAGGGATTAAGCGATGAATCAGCTATTGGATATTATATGGAAAAGCTTCAGAAGGTATTTGAAGAAGCCTCTCCTTCAGAATATGTGGCAGGTATTGTGGTAGAACCGGTGCAGGGCGAGGGCGGCTTTGTTCCCGCTCCCATAGAATGGGTTAAGGCTTTAAGAACCATTTGTGATGAGAAAGGAATTCTGCTGATTGCAGATGAGGTTCAGACCGGATTTGCACGTTCCGGCAGGATGTTTGTATCCGATTACTGGAAGGATGCCGGCTGTGCTCCGGATATTCTGGCATCAGCCAAATCTATTGCAGGAGGATTGCCCTTAAGTGCAGTCACTGCGGCGGCTGACATCTTTGATGGTGTAAAAGGCGGAATTATAGGCGGAACCTTCGGAGGAAATGCGCTGGCCTGCGCATCTGCATTAAAGGTAATAGAGCTTATGGAACGAGAGAATCTGTGTTCCCGTTCTGTTGAGATATCAAACTTATGCAGAAGCAGGTTTGAATTATGGAAAAACAGATTTAAAGAAGTAGGTGACGTCAGAGGAATCGGCTGTATGATGGGGATTGAATTTGTAACGGATAAGCAAAGTAAACAGCCAAGTGCAGGACTGGTTCGTAATATTGTTGATTACTGTGTCCGTCATGGCTTAATTGTGGAAAGTGCAGGTGCCTATTCCAATGTGATTCGCTTTTTATGTCCGTTAGTGGTAACCGATACACAGCTTGAAAGCGGGCTATCTATTTTAGAATCTGCAATTGAGGCATGCACAGAAATCGCCTAAAAGTAAATATATGTAATTTATGCAGCAGGGTGTTTCATCATCCTGCTGCTTTTGTGTCCGAATAAAATGAAAGATTTTCTTACAAATATTTCCAAATGGGTAAAGATTGACTGATTCAGATTGACACATGGTATCATTTGTCATTATAATAAAATAATGTATGCTTTACATATAACTGGAAATAAAAATACCGAAGTGTATTATGGGAGAAACAGATGAAAAAGTATAAAAAAGCTGGTAAGTGGGCAGTAGTACTTGCCAGTATTCTGGTGATTGAATCGTTTACAGGAGCGGTATCGCCATACATAGATACGTATGCTTATACAAATAAGACGGCAACGGTGAATGCCACAACTTTGAATGTGAGAAGCGGGCCGGGGACTTCTTATTCCATTGTTACGAAACTGGCCAATGGAGCATCCGTTACCGTAGTCAATGAAAAGAACGGATCTGACGGAGGGCTCTGGTATGAAATACGGTTTAACAATTCCAATGGACAGACTGTGACAGGTTATGTTACAAAAAGTTATCTGAAATTTTCGGCGGTTTATACCAGTGATGCGGATTTTGAATCAAAATTGTCGGCTCAGGGTTTCCCTGAAAGTTATAAGGTACGTTTAAGAGCGCTGCATGCCCAATATCCCAACTGGGTGTTTACTGCCCAGAAGACCAATCTGGACTGGAATACTGCTATTAAGGAAGAAAGTCTGGTAGGAAAAACTCTTGTACATACAAATAGCATGTCATCTTGGAAATCTACGGAAAATGGGGCTTATGACTGGAACAGCAGTACCTGGGTGGGATTTGACGGAAGTACCTGGGTTACGGCATCAGAGGATATTGTCAAGTATTTTATGGATCCCAGAAATTTTCTGGATGAAACCAATGTATTTCAATTTTTGACGCATACATATGACAGCAATAAGCATACACTGGAAGGATTAAATACCATGGTCAGGGGGACATTCCTGTCAGGAAGCACTGACAATACCGGTACTTCCCAGGGAACCTCACTCACTCCGCCGGATGGCGGATCAGCCACGGATCCAGGAAATGCGGTGGGTCCAGGAGCCAATATTGGTCCAGGAGCAAAAACAGAGACTCAAGGATCCTCTTCCGGTAATGTAAGCCTGGAATCACCTCAGGCATCTATTACGCCTAATCATGCATTTATACTTATGGAATATGGTCCTGGAGCAAGTCTTACCGGACCATCTGCCAATTCACCTGCGGGCGGAACCACAACAGGAACCACAACAGGCAGCCCTGCCTATACCAATATGATTATGAATGCGGCAACCCAGTCAGGAGTGAATCCATATGTACTGGCAGCCATGATCATTCAGGAACAGGGTTCTGCAGGAACAGGCAAGAGTATATCCGGCACAGAATCAGGATATGCAGGAGTCTATAATTTCTTTAATATAGAAGCATACCAGTCCGGAAGCATGACCGCAGTACAGAGAGGCCTGTGGTGGGCATCTCAGACAGGCAATTACGAGCGCCCCTGGAGTACTCCGGAAAAATCAATTTTAGGCGGTGCGCTATATTATGGTAATAACTATGTAAAAGTTGGGCAGGATACATTTTATCTGAAGAAATATAATGTACAGGGTGCGAATCTGTATAAGCATCAGTATATGACCAATGTACAGGGTGCGGCATCTGAGGCAGCTGTATATTCAAAAGCATATAACAATGAGATGAAGCAGACCGGACTTGAATTTAAAATACCGGTTTATAATAATATGCCCGAAAATCCCTGCAGCCAGCCAACGGGTGACGGCAATCCCAATAATAAGCTGTCAGGGCTTAGCGTAGATGGATTTGTTATGACGCCCAGTTTTGACCGTGATACCAGAGAATACAATCTGATTGTGGATTCAGGTGTGACTAACATTAAAGTGAATGCTTCTGCGTTATATGCTGCTTCTTCCATAAAAGGAACCGGAACAATAGCGCTTCAAAGCGGAAATAATGATATAAAAGTTTCAGTTACTGCGCAGAATGGTAATGTAAGAGAGTATATCCTTCATGTGGTCCGACAGGCCAATGGACCTACCTATAGCTCCGGAAATAATAACCAGCCAGGTTCTGGTTCTTCAAACGGAAACAACTCTTCGGGTGGCAGCAGTTCTTCAGGCGGCAGCTGGGGACCAGGAGCTTCCGGTTCCAACTCAGGTAATGACGCAGGAACTCCAGGCGGAAGTAATATCACCATTGCGCCGGATGGTTCTACCCAGACATCAACACAGACTGGTTCTACAACAGCAGCACAGTCAACTGCCGGAGCAGGACAGCAGGGTTCGGAATATGGCCCGGGTGTTAAAAACCCTGCACAGACCGAGGCTCAGACGCAGGCGCAAACTCAGGCCCAGGAACAGACCCAGGCACAGCAGCCGGCTTCTTCCGGCACCACTTCAAAAGGAAGCGGTGATATAAACGGAGACGGGAAAGTTAACAGTCTGGACGTGCTGAAGCTGCAGCGATATCTACTGGGTCTGGAGAAATTGCCGGAAGCAGGAAAAGCCGCAGCCGATTTAAATGGAGACGGAAAAGTTAATGCTCAGGATCTTCTTCTTCTGCAGAAGAAAGTACTTAACATGTAAGTTTATTAAATAGGAGACAATATGAACAGGAAACTAAAAAAAATAATCACCAGCCTTATACTGGTTTGTATGATGGCTGTAATAAGCCCTTGGGGCCACATTGTATCCTTTGCATCGGATGCTAAGATCTCATTTTCCGATCCTTCCGTTATGGTAGGCAATGATGTGACCGTGAATATGAAAGTGACCAGCGATACCGCGCTGGGAACTGCGGAGATCATGCTGTCTTATGACCCGGGAATTCTGGAATTTGTAAGCGGAACCAGCGCAAACGGCGGAGCCGGAGCCATTAAGATACTTGGAACTATGAATTCCGCTGATCAGAAATCGTTTCAGTTTACGCTGAAATTTAAAACGCTGAAAGCAGGAAACGGAAAGATTACAGTTACTTCACAGGAAATCTATGATGTCAATTCCGGAGCTGTTACCGTATCAAAACAGGGCAGCTCCACGGTAAAGGTTACATCACCTGCAACGTATTCAAAGGATGCAACACTGAAATCCTTAAAGATTTCACCCGGAACCTTATCCCCTGATTTTTCTTCAAAGGTAGACAGCTATACGGCCGAGGTTGATGCCAACACAGCGGATCTGGTTGTCAACGCAGTGGCTTCCAATGCAGGAGCACAAGTAACGCTTACTGGAGAAAAGGGCTTAAAAGCGGGAGAGAATCAGGTTGTAGTAAAGGTGACCGCGGAAGATGGCCAGACAATCAAGAACTATACCATAAAGGTAACAAAACCGGAAGGCGGGGAGACAACTCCGACAGCTAACCCAGGCGGAGAGACTGGTGAAGCAGAGTTTAGCTCCGCTTCCGTAACAATTCATGATATTGTGTACCGCATCGCATCTTCCTTTGATGAGTCCACACTTCCCGAAGGCTTTGAAGCCGCAAACTATCAGTATAAGGGAACGGAAGTGATGGCTGGTAAAGGGCTTGAAAAAGATATTCTTTTATTATACTTAAAGGATGAAGGCGGCAACGGCGGTTTCTTTATCTATAATGAAGGAGCGGATAGCTGGTCCCAGTTTGTTGAAGTAAAAACTACGGAAAAAGCGGTTGTAATTATCCCTCTGGATGGAGATGCAGCTGTTCCCGAGGGCTTTAAAGAACAGCAGATTGAAATTGATGGCATAAAGGTTACCGGCTGGGTTGCCAATACAGAATCAAAGGCAGAGTATTGTCTGTTCTATGGTATGAACTGGAACGGAGAAAAGAATTTTTACCGGTATGATCTTACTGAAAAGACGGTGCAGAGATATTTTGCAACCGGTGTTACCAATGACAAATATGTGGAGCTGGCGCAAACTTACAGTGACCTGCTTAAGGATTACCATCTGCAGTTCTATATTTTGATTGCAGTCAGCGTACTAGCCCTTGCATTACTGGTTATTGTCATTTTCCTGATTAAACGAGGCGGCGGACCGGATTTAAGACCTGATAAACCCCTGCATGATAATCATAGGAAGGACGAGCCCAAGAGCCGCGGAGAAAGCCGCGCAGAGGCAGCACCGCCTGTGACAGTGAGACGCTACAGCAGAGAGGAGTTCAAAGAAAGAGAACGGACCGGCAGACTGGATTCCGGTTTTGAAGATGATATCATGGACGAGCCTGATACGTTCATACCCAAGACCACTTCTTATGAGGAAGAGGACGATTTTATGGAAGAGTCCAGCCTGGAAGAGATGGAGCAGAATTTAATACCTGGGGGAAGGGCAGTCAATTCCCGAAGAAATCCAAAGATGAATGAGAATGAGGATGATGACTTTGAATTCATGGATCTGGATGACTGATCAATTATATAAATTAAAATAATAACGAAAGCCGCCTTTTATAGGCGCTTTCGTTTTATTTTTAAAAAAGATATATTCATTTTCTTACTAAATCCTGTCATCCATAAAACTGATCGATTCATGAAGATATCTGATGTTTCTTATCCTATCTTTGTTATAAATGCAGCCAAACAAAACATCCAACATATATTGCAATGCTATATGAGAACTAAACTGGGATATTCTGTCCTGCAAATTTTCTTTATCGCTGATAGGAAGGTGGTAGGTTACATAATTAGGGTATAAATTGCTCCCCGCTTTTCCGATAAAGACAACAGGAATTTTTCTTACGTAAAGCTCTTTTAGTATTGGAAAAATAAAAGAGGCTTTTCCAGAATAGGAAAGAACCATGGCAACATGAGTTTTTGTTGAGGATAATACAGTCATACGCTGCTTATAGAAGGAGCTGGGACAGTTTACAGTTCTTCCGATTGTCAGCATTTTATCGAGAAAACTCTCTGCCGGGTTTAAATTGTGCGCATGTGTATAGATATCAATTACCTCAGCATTATAAAGCAATGTTGAGATCTTTTCCAATTCTAAAGCATCTATATAATTGAATGTATCACGTACTGTGGTTTCATATAATTTCATCAGTTTACTTGCAATCATATTTGGGCTGTCATGCTGTTCAAACGGATAGTTGACGTCAATCACTTCCTGGCCTTTCTCGATATCTGCTAAATCCTGAGCCAGTTTTACTTTCAATTCATTAAAACCCTTTAATCCCAATTTCCGGCATAATCTGTGAACCGCTGATTTGGAAACAGAAATGTTAATGGAAAGCTGCTGTATGGTCATTTCCACAACTAAATTCTTGTTTGCCAAAATATATTTTACAATATCATTCTCAACAGGAGTCAATGAATCACATAGTTTTATAGTATTTTCTAGAAGCATGGTCTTATTCACCCTTTCTATTTATCTAATTTTTGCTAATTATGTGTACTGATCTATCGTTCCATTGTACAAGTTAATTATACCATAGGTGAAGAAATAAATAAAAGTATCAAAAAGTTTCATAAAAATCAATTAAATCGTTGTTTTTTTGGAAAAAAGAGCCTGAAAGGCCTGCTTATATTGAATAAATAATAGAAAGCAGATAAGATACAAATAAATCATAATTAATCAGTTGCTAAGTTTACAGGAGGTACGTAATGAATAAATCTATTAAAATAGTAACAATCGGAGGCGGAAGCAGTTATACACCTGAATTAATGGAAGGTTTTATTAAAAGGTATAAAGAATTGCCTATAAGTGAAATCTGGTTAGTAGATATTGAAGATGGAAAAGAAAAGCTTGAAATAGTTGGGCAATTAGCCAAGCGTATGTGGGATGCCACACCATACCCGGTAAAGGTTATAACAACTTTAAATCGGAGAGATGCTTTAAAAGGAGCTGATTTTGTAACAACACAGTTTAGGGTGGGATTGTTGGATGCAAGAATTAAAGATGAAAGAATCCCGCTGCTTCATGGGATGCTGGGACAAGAAACTAATGGAGCCGGCGGAATGTTCAAGGCATTTAGGACAATTCCGGTAATGAGAGATATTATTGAGGAAATGAAGGAATTGTGTCCGGAAGCATGGCTGATTAATTTTACGAATCCCAGCGGAATTATTACAGAAGCGGTCATCAAGCATTTTGGATGGAAGAAGTGCATCGGATTGTGTAATGTACCTGTGATTTCTATGATGAATGAGCCAAAGGTAATAGGAAAACAGACATCAGATTTAAACTACCAATTTGCAGGGCTGAACCATTTCCATTGGCACAGAGTATTTGATAAAAATGGCAATGAAGTAACCGGACAGTTAATCGACCACATCAACGAAAAGAACGGCGGAACACCGGCCAATATTTATCAGGCTGAATTTCCGTTAGAATTGTTGCATTCAATGAATTTGCTGCCATGTGGATATCATCGTTACTATTATCTTGGAAAAGAGATGCTTGAACATAGTATAGAAGAATTCAAAAAAGGCGGAACCCGGGCGGAACAGATGAAGGCAGTGGAGGCTTCCCTCTTTGAAATATATAAAAATCCTGACTTAAATAAAAAGCCGGAGGAGCTTCAAAAACGTGGAGGTGCTTATTATAGCGAGGCTGCCTGTGAATGTATTAATGCAATCTACAATAATAAAGGAATTCATATGGTGGTAAGTACCCAGAATCAGGGAGCAATCCCCTGTCTGGATACAGATTCAATTGTAGAAGTATCCTGTTTAATTTCCGCAAGAGGAGCCACACCTATGGCATGGGGAGACATGGGATCATTTGAAAGAGGGCATCTTCAGGTTATGAAAGCAATGGAAGAATGTACAATCAGTGCGGCATTATCGGGTGATTATGGTATGGCTTTACAGGCATTTACCATAAATCCGTTAATACAAAAGGGAGGTGAAGCCAGACTGGTGTTAGATGAATTGCTGGTAGCACATGAAAAATATCTTCCGCAGTTCAAAGAAAAAATAGCTGAGTTAAAGAAGTTGGGGGTAGAGTCTAAAGATCCTGTAGTATTGGATTTAATGAAGAATGGCTATTGATTGCTTTTGCTTGATCCAGGGGTTACTAATTATAATTAAATATTGATGTATAGGAGAGGATCCGGTATGAATCAGAGAGAGATTACTAATTTAATTATCAAACATGTTGGTGGAGTGGAGAATATCGGTGATATGTATCACTGCATGACGCGATTAAGATTTAATTTAATTGATAAAGGGAAATTTAACACAGAGGAATTGAAAAAGATACCTGGTGTTATTAACACAGTACAGTCCGGTGATGAGTCCCAATTAATTATCGGAGCGGAAGTGGATAAGTTTTACAATGATTTACAGGCCCAGGGTATTGGGAAGAATAAGGGTGGAGGAAACTCAAAAACACCGTTTAGCGTATCAAACGTTTTAAAAGCTGTTTTAAATACAATTGTTGGTATTATGGCACCAATTCTGCCCATCATTATCGCAGGTGGTATGGTAAAGGTGATACTTGCCGTATTAGTAATTCTGGGTATGAGCAATGATACACAAAGTTATAAAATTTTATCACTGATATCCGATGCACCATTTTATTTCCTGCCGTTTTATATCGCTAACAGTGCTGCGAAGAAATTTCAGACAAACAGCTATATGGCAATGGTAATTGCCGGTGTCATGCTTCATCCGAATTTTTTGAAATTAGTAGCAGATGGTGATAAAATTTCTTTGTTTAATTTACCTGTACATTCCGTAAAGTATGGGGCCAGTGTAATCCCGATTATTCTGACTGTATGGTTTATGAGTTATGTGGAAAAAGTTGTAGAGAAATTCACGCCCAAAATGATAAAGACTATGTTAAGGCCTATGCTGCTATTAATTATAACAGCCCCTGTTGCATTGATTGTAATTGGACCAATCGGCGCTTATATGGGAGATGGAATTTATTTCATTATTAAGAATATTAATGAAAATATTCCTTGGGCTGTACCAACTTTAATGGGTATTTTCTCTCCTCTTCTTGTTATGGTAGGCATGCATTTATCAATCACACCATTTGCCGTTCTGTCTGTTTCCCAATTAGGTTATGAGACACTGATGGGTCCGGGAATGCTGGGAAGCAACGTTGCACAGGGCGGAGCAGCATTGGCAATTGCTTTAAAAGAAAAGAAACTGGAGAAACGGGAAGTTGCAATATCAGCTGGTATTACTGCATTATCAGGAATTACGGAGCCTGCATTGTATGGTGTTACATTAAAATATAAGAAAACCTTAGCCTGTGTAATGATTTCAGGTGGAATTGCAGGATTTTATGCAGGTATTACAGGATTAGTAAGATATGCGATTGCATCTGCCGGATTTTTATCTTTACCTGTATTTATTGGTGATAATCCTCAAAACCTTATTCATGCAGTAATTACTGCAACAATTGCTTTAGTACTTTCCTTTGTTCTGACCTCTATATTTGTAAAAGTGGATCGTGAAGAACAAATAGTGGTTCCAAACAGCAGTAAAACAGGTGAAATCTTAAAAAGTGTAGCCCGTGGAACCGTAATACCTCTTGAAGAAGTAAAGGATGAGGCATTTTCATCAGGCGCATTAGGAAGCGGAGTTGCAGTTCTGCCGATGGAAGGAACCGTTTATTCTCCCGTTGAAGGTCAGATTTCAATGATTTACCCAACTGGACATGCAATAGGAATAACAACCAAAAACGGCAGGGATGTCCTGATTCATATCGGGATTGATACTGTAAAGATGGAAGGAAAAGGATTTAAATCCTATGTGGAAAAAGGAGCTATGGTTCGCCCAGGTGATCGTCTTGTTGATGTTGATTTAAATTTAGTAAAAGAAAATGGATATGATACCAGTATTATTGTTCTGGTATTGAATTCAACGAATGAGGATATAACAGTGACCGGTAAAGGGGAATTATCCGTTAATGATGAATTGCTGCAAATAAAGAATTAAAGGGGGATTTCAATGAAAATTACGAATGTGGAAGTGTTTTGCGCAGATTTTGACAAAAGTGCTCCAAATGAACCGATATTTATAAGGATCAATACGGATGAAGGAATTTACGGATTAGGAGAAGCCGGGTTAGCCTATGGAAATTCCAAAATGGGTGCGATAGGGCAGATCCAGGATTTTGCTAAATTAATCATTGGACAAAATCCCATGCAGATAGAAAAAATCTGGAATCAGCTTCATAAAGAAACCTTTTGGGGCCTGGGCGGAGGTACCGTGATTTTTTCCGCCATAAGTGCGATTGATATTGCGCTTTGGGATATAAAAGGAAAGTTTTTAGGAGCACCGGTTTACGAGTTATTAGGCGGAAAGGTCCGTGATAAAGTAAGGGCATATGCCAGCCAGATTCAATTTGACTGGGATAAAAACTCCCATCCGTTAGGAGGAGTGAAAGCGTATGGAGAAGCTGCCGCAAAAGCGAAAGCTGATGGTTATACTGCTCTCAAAATCGATCCATTACAAAGGGATGAGAATGGAAAGAAAAATTACCGGAATGATGGATTACTGGCAGGGGAGAAGCTGAATCTGTGTAAAGACCGGTTAGTGGCGATCAGAGAAGCTGTCGGCGATCAAATGGATATCATTTTGGAACTTCACGCAAAGACAGACATTAACGCAGCGTTACAAATCAGCAAGCTTGTTGAAGAACTGAATATTTTTTATATGGAAGAGCCGTGCGGCCCGTTAAATCCGCAGTTAATGTCACTCTTAAAAGAAAAAACCAGAATTCCTCTGGCTGCGGGAGAGCGTATTTACTCCAGATATGGATTTCTTCCATTTATACAGAGCAGAGCTTTGGACGTAATACAGCCTGATGTAGCTAACTGCGGAGGAATATCCGAAGCAAAGAAAATATGTGATATGGCTCAGATTTATGATGTGTTAGTTCAGCCTCATGTATGCGGAGGACCTGTTTCTAACGCTGCTGCACTTCAGATAGAAGCGGTTATTCCTAATTTTTGCATTCATGAACATCATGTCGGTAATCTGACTGATTTTACCAGAAGCCTGGGAATTTATGAGGACCAGCCGGTTAATGGTTATATCACAATATCTGATCGTCCTGGAATTGGGCAGGATATTCCTGAAAAGATTCTGAACAAATGTACAAAGACAGTGATTCGTTAGAATTTTAAAAATTAAATTTAAAGCAACAAAGGGGAGATTTGGTGCTGCTTCATTGCAATTTTGCGATGAAGCAGCATTTTTGATTCAGGCCCCTGCTATTGAAAAGCGTAAATTGGTTTGTTATAATGGTTATCTAAAAGAAAAAGAATATTGCCATTTTTAAACTGCATTTTAAGATTTGGCATATAATATATATTGAAAAATGAATTATCGTGTGCTATTATGTGTATAACAGATATAACGAAAGATGGTGAAAAGATGATATTGCAGATTGATTTTAACAGTGATGAAGCGATTTACATTCAGCTTCGGAACCAGATAATCATAGGAATCGCCACGGAAAGTATAAGAGAAGGAGACCCCTTGCCTTCCGTGCGCCAGATGGCCGATAACATAGGCATTAATATGCATACGGTAAATAAGGCGTACTCTGTACTCAAACAGGAGGGATTTGTGAAACTGGACCGCCGGAAAGGAGCGGTTGTTTCCCTTGATGTAGATAAAATGCAGGTTCTTGATGAAATGCGCAGGGATTTAAGTGTTGTATTAGCAAGAGGCATCTGTAAAAATATTTCGTGTGATGAGGTTCACCAGCTGGTTGACGAGATCTTTCAGTCTTTTATGAAAAGCCAGAGATAGCAGTGATTCCCAGGATTGGAGGTTCTATATGTTATGCGAGAAATGTAAGATTCGCGAAGCAAATATTCAATATACGGAAGTGGTGAATGGTGTAAAGAAAGAACACCATTTTTGTGCCCAATGTGCAAAGGAGATGGATTTTGGTGTATATGCAGCTATTTTTGACGGGGAATTTCCCCTTGGTAAGCTGCTGTCAGGTCTTTTAGGCATAGAAGATAGTGAAAAAGGACCTGATAAGCTATCACAGATTGCCTGTCCATCCTGCGGTACCAGTTACAGTGAGTTTGTGAAGGACAGCCGGTTCGGCTGTGCAGACTGCTATAGCGTGTTTGGTCCTCTGATGGAGGACAGCATTAAGCAGCTGCAGGGAAATCTTATTCACACAGGTAAAACACCTGTTTATCAAAAAATGGATCAGATTAACCAGAGCGCTGAGGAAGAATTAAGTACCGCATCTGATGAGATTTCTGAATGGGATGCGAAACTAAAGGAAGCGCTCCGATTTGAGGATTATGAGACGGCAGCTGTTTGCAGAGATCGGATCAAAGAACTCAGGGAGGGGAATGAAAGCGATGCTTAAATGGTTTGAACAGACTGACAACAGCCGGTGCGGAGTAGTCAGCAGCCGGATTCGTCTGGTCAGAAACTGGAAGGAATATAAATTTCCCTCTAAACTGGATGAGAAGGACAGCAGCGAGATGATTCACCGCCTGGAGTTCGGTTTAAAGGATTTAAATGAAGAGATTGGAAAGCCGCTGTCTTTTTCCATGCTGGAAGACTTAAACGAACTGGACAGGGTGGCATTAAAGGAACGAAGAGTATTAAACAGTTCCATTGCTGCAAAGCAGTCACCTGTGGGATTTTTGCTGTCAGACAATGAGGATACAGGGATTGTCTTTAACGGAGATGATCATATCCGGATCCAGGTGTTAAAAACCGGTCTGCATCTGGATGAACTCTGGGAGCAGGCGAATCGGATTGATGATTATATGAATGAACGTTTTCCATATGCATTTGATGACCGGTACGGCTACTTAACGGCATTTCCTACGAATGTAGGAACCGGACTCAGGGCATCGGTTGTGGTACATCTTCCCATGTTATCCCAGGGACGGAAGTTTTCAAGCCTGATTGGAGAGATGGGACGGTTCGGAGCTGCTGTACGTGGTGTTTATGGAGAAGGAGAAGAGAATTTCGGCGCTCTTTATGAGGTTTCCAACCAAAAGACACTGGGACAGACCGAGCGGGAGATTGTTGATACTGTTACAAAGGCAGCCATACAGCTGGCCAATCAGGAGATGCAGGTAAGAAAGCTATCCCTGCAGCGACGGAAAATTGAACGGGAGGATGAGATTTATAAGTCCTATGGTGTGCTGAAATATGCCAGAAGGCTGACTTCCAGAGATGCAATGATATTTTTGTCACAGATGATGGCAGGACTGGAAGACGGTCTGATTCATACAAAGGAAGAGTTCAACGTTTACCGCCTGATGTTAGGCATCTGGCCGGCAAATCTGCAGAAAATATCCGATCGTCCTCTGAACAAAGAGGAATTGGACATGGCCAGGGCGGAGTTCATCCGGGAGAAGCTGCCGGAATTAAATTGACAGGAGGAATGCATTTATGATAGACAGATTTACGACAAAGGCCAGAACGGCCATTAATCTGGCAGAGCAGGCAGCAGGCCGGCTTGGACACAGTTATGTGGGAACAGAGCATCTGCTTTTAGGACTGTTAGAGGAAGGCAGCGGTGTAGCAGCCAGAGTACTGATTGAAAATGGTGTCAGGGAAGATAAGGTCCTCGGTCTGATCAGCCAGCTGATTGCACCGGACCAGGCTGTAAGAATGAGAGAAGATGGCGGTTATACGCCAGGTGCCAGGAGAGTACTGGAAAACAGTTACAGGGAAGCAGTTCGTTTTAAAGCCAATTTAATCGGTACGGAACACCTGCTTATTTCTATTATCAGGGACAATGACTGCGTTGCCTCAAGGCTGCTTAATACCATCGGCATCAGCGTTCAGAAGCTGTATATTGACGTTCTGGCTGCCATGGGAGAGGATGCACCTGCCAATAAGGAAGAACTGATGAAGTCTTCCAAAGGGAAAGGAAGTACACCGACTCTGGACAGCTACAGCCGTGATTTAACAGAACTGGCTGAAAATGGAAAGCTGGATCCTGTAATCGGAAGAGAGGCTGAGATTACACGCCTCATTCAGATCTTAAGCCGCAGAACAAAGAATAATCCATGTCTCATCGGGGAACCTGGTGTTGGAAAGACGGCAGTTGTGGAAGGACTTGCTCAGATGATCGCATCAGGTGAAGTACCGGAGACAATTGCAGGGAAACGGCTTCTGACTCTGGATTTATCAGGCATGGTGGCAGGTTCCAAATACCGGGGAGAATTTGAGGAACGAATTAAAAAAGTAATTGCAGAAGTGATAGATGATGGAGAGGTACTTCTGTTTATCGATGAGATTCACACCATAATCGGAGCCGGAGGTGCAGAAGGGGCGATTGATGCATCTAATATCTTAAAGCCATCCTTAGCCAGGGGGGAACTGCAGTTAATCGGTGCAACCACCATAGAGGAATACCGCAAATATATTGAAAAGGATTCCGCTCTGGAACGGCGTTTTCAGCCTGTGAAAGTGGAAGAACCTTCGGAAGATGCAGCGGTTGGTATATTAAGAGGTTTAAAAGTCAGATATGAGGATCATCATAAGGTAACGATTACCGATGATGCGATTATGGCAGCTGTGAAATTATCTGCCCGTTATATCAACGACCGTTTCCTTCCTGATAAAGCCATCGATGTTATTGATGAGGCCTCCTCTAAGGTCCGCCTTGCTACATTTACAGAGCCGCCGGAAATCAAGGTATTGGAAGCAGAGATCGAGGTGCTGGAAGATCAGAAGGAAGCTGCCATTAAGGCAGAAGCCTATGAGAAGGCAGGAACTATAAAAAAGAGGCAGGAGAAAAAACGGGAAAAGATAGAAAAGATCCGTGATAAATGGCAGAAAGAAAAGACCTCCAGAACACCTGTCGTTGACGAAGGAGAGATCGCAGATGTTGTATCAACCTGGACGAAAATTCCGGTAAAGAAGTTAGAAGAGGGTGAAAGTGAGCGCCTCAGAAACTTGGAATCCATACTTCATGAACGGGTGATTGGTCAGGAAGAAGCTGTCACTGCCGTAGCAAAAGCCATACGAAGAGGAAGAGTAGGATTAAAGGATCCCAGACGTCCTATCGGTTCGTTCCTGTTTCTGGGACCTACCGGAGTGGGAAAGACGGAACTGTCCAAAGCCCTTGCAGAAGCAATGTTTGGCATGGACAGCGCGCTGATCCGTGTAGATATGTCTGAATATATGGAGAAGCACAGTGTATCCAAAATTATTGGTTCTCCGCCAGGATATGTAGGCTATGATGAAGGCGGTCAGTTAAGTGAGAAGGTCAGAAGAAATCCTTACTCCGTAATTCTTTTTGATGAGATTGAAAAGGCCCATCCTGATGTGTTCAATATTTTACTTCAGGTTCTTGATGATGGTCATATTACAGATGCCCAGGGAAGAAAGATTGATTTTAAGAATACCATAATTATCATGACTTCTAATGCAGGAGCTGAAAACATCATTTCACCGAAACGCCTGGGATTTGGCGCTGTTGCTGATGAAAAAGCGGATTATAAGCTAATGAAGGACCGTGTTATGGAAGAAGTCAAGAAGCTTTTTAAACCGGAGTTTATTAACAGAATTGATGAGATCATTGTGTTCCATCCGCTCAATAAGACGCATATGAAGGATATTGTAACCATCATGATGAAGGATATTACGAAACGTACATCGGATCAGATGAGTATCACAATTGAGATTGACGAGGCAGCGAAGGACTATCTGATTCAGAAGGGCTATGATGAAAAATACGGTGCAAGACCCCTGCGGCGTACCATTCAAAGCAGCTTGGAAGATAAGCTTGCAGAAGAAATCCTTTCCGGAGCGGTAAAGACAGGCGACACAGTTATGATTACAGCAGGAGAAGAAGGTTTGAAATTTTCTGTCAGAGAACTGATAAACAGCTAGCCATTTCTCCGCAGTTCGTGTATAATAATTACAAGCGAAAGGATCTTTTTATCGCCAACAGGGATAAGTAAAGAAAATACTAGGAGGGCAAACCAATGCCGGTAATTGAAGAATTAATCCGCACAGAAAAGAACGGTACAATCAGCTTTGGTAATTACAAATTAGGAACAAAGTCAAAATTACAGGATTTTGAGCACGATGGTGATTTATATAAAGTTAAGACATTTTATGAGATAACCAAGCTGGAACGAAACGGCATGTTTGTATACGAATCCGTGCCAGGTACTGCAGTGGAGATGTTTGCAGTATCAGATAATGGAGTAGAATTTGAAGTGGAAGGCGATAAGGACGCTCAGCTGACAGTTCAGCTGGCAGAAGACACGGAATATGAAGTCTTTGTGGACGGCGCAGCAGCTGGCGGCATGAGAACCAATATGAGCGGGAAGCTGTCAGCCAGTGTGGAACTGAACGAAGGAACACCAGTGAAGGTAAAAATCTGCAGAAAGTAATGAAACTTCAGTCCGGGTCCGGCTCTTTTTTTAAAAGAGAATGGGACCCGGACTTTTTTCTATGGCGAGGAGGGACCAATGGCAAAAGGAAAATCAACCGCATTTTTTTGCAAAGAATGCGGTTATGAATCTGCAAAGTGGCTGGGACAGTGTCCGGGCTGCCATGAATGGAATACATTTGTGGAGGAACCGACAGCAAAATCAGAAGCAGCAGGCAAACGGGGCATGTCAAGGATCAGGGCTGAAGGCGGGAGAGGCGAGGCGATAAAGCCTGCCAGACTTTCGGAGATTCAGCTTGATGAGCAGGATCGTATGAAGACAGGGTACGAGGAACTGGACCGGGTTTTAGGAGGAGGTGTGGTGAGAGGCTCTTTAATCCTGGTTGGAGGTGATCCGGGTATCGGGAAATCCACCCTTCTTTTGCAGGTATGCAGGAATCTGGCGTTATCAGAGAAAAAAGTACTATACATATCAGGAGAAGAATCTTTAAAGCAGATTAAACTGCGGGCAAACCGTATCGGAAAAGTAAGAGGAGAACTGCTGTTTTTATGCGAGACCAGTCTGGATCTTATCGAAGCTGCCATTCAGGAGGAAAAACCGGATGTTGTGATTATAGATTCCATTCAGACCATGTTCAGGGAAGAGATTTCATCAGCACCAGGCAGTGTAAGCCAGGTGAGGGAATCCACGAACCTGCTTATGCAGATTGCAAAGGGGAAAGGAATTGCCATCTTTATCGTAGGACATGTAACGAAGGAAGGCGTTGTTGCCGGTCCCAGAGTCCTGGAACATATGGTGGATACGGTTTTATATTTTGAAGGGGAGAGAAGTGCTTCCTACCGGATCATCCGGGGAGTAAAGAACCGGTTTGGTTCCACCAATGAGATCGGTGTGTTTGAAATGATAGAAAGCGGACTGGCAGAGGTGAAGAATCCTTCTGAATTTATGCTCAGCGGAAGACCTGAGGATGCGTCAGGAGCGGTGGTTGCCTGTTTAATGGAGGGAACCAGACCCTTGCTGATTGAGGTGCAGGCACTCATTACTCCTACTGCCTTTGGTATGCCGAGGCGTACGGCAGCAGGGACGGATTACAACCGTGTGAATCTACTGATGGCAGTTCTGGAGAAGAGAGGACATTATGATCTGTCTCATTTTGATGCATATGTGAATATCACCGGGGGTCTTCGTATGAATGAACCGGCACTGGATCTGGCTATACTCATGGCAATTGTTTCAAGTATGAAGGACCGGGCCATTGATTCCAAAACGATCATATTTGGAGAGGTGGGATTATCAGGAGAAGTGAGAGCGGTATCCATGGCGCAGCAGAGAGTGAATGAGGCAAAGAAACTGGGTTTTCATACCTGCATTCTGCCGAAGATTTCTCTGGATAAACTGGGACCTATGGAAGGAATTAAGCTGCTTGGAGTGGAGAATGTAAGAGAAGCCATTGCTGGTATTTCCAATTGACGAGAAAGTAACAGGTATTTGCAGGCAGGTTACAAAAACCTGCCTTTTTTTGTGGTACATTTACGAAAAATGACAAAAAATATAATAATACAGCCAAATATTCATATATAACCTGACGCTTTCGTCTGCTAAAATATAATTATCATGCAACATCAAAAATGATATTTTTATAAGGAGGAAGTACTATGAAAAAAACGTATTTAAAACGTGTTTCTGCTCTCGTGCTGGCCGGTCTCATGGCTGCGTCTGTGGTTGGGTGTTCCGCAGGGAAAAAAGAGGAGACCACTGAGGCTGCAGCAGAGGAGACCACAAAAGCAGAGGAAAAGGAAACAGAAGGCCAGACTAAGCAGGCTGCAGGAGGGGATGCTGTAACTCTGCGTCTGGTACATTATATGGGAGAGCAGTCCAAACGTGATGCACTGGATGCAATGCTGGAAGCATTTAAAGCAGAATATCCAAGCATTAATGTTGAAGTGGAGGTTGTGGCATCTTCTTCCTATATTGCTACTTATAAAAATTACATTGCAGCAGGAGAAGCTCCTGATATCATGTTCGGAAAACCGCAGACGATGAAAGAGTTCGTTGACGGCGGATATTTCATGGATCTTTCAGGAGAAGAGTGCATGGAAAATGTTCTGCCGATGCTGAAAGATGAGTGTACGGTGGATGGAGGCGTTTACGGATTCCCACTGGATGCACAGGTAAAGGCATGCTTCTACAATAAAAAAATGTTTGAAGAAGCGGGAGTAGAGGTACCAAAGACCAGAGAAGAGTTATTTAAGATTGCGGATACATTTGAAGAAAAAGGAATTAAACCGTTTATTCATCCATATAACTTCATTCATGGAGTATTCCATGAATTAGATTCCTTCTATACATCTATGGCTGCAGGCACAGGCAACCAGACAGTTTGGAAAGATTCCCAGGAGGGATCAAAAGAGTTATCCGATAACGCAACAGTAAAAGATGCTTTGGAGATGTTTTCTAAATTTGCATCTTATAAAGATCCGGGAGACACTGCGGTTGACCAGACACAGGGAATTCAGAATTTTGCTGCAGGTCAGAGACCGATGTACATGAACGGCGGATGGCTGATGGGCGATGTAATTGCTGCAAGCCCTGACGGTGAGTTTGGTATGTTCCCAACACCATGGTCTGATAAACCAGAGGACAATAAGCTTTGGGTTGGTATCGACGATGTGTTTGTTGTATCTTCTCAGACAGAGCATAAGGATGAGGTTATGGCATTACTTAGCTTTTTCGCCAATGAACAGTCCTCAAAGATCTGGATGGAAACGGCTAAGCTTATGACCAGCAATGTGAACGTGTCTACGGATGATTCCGATGAATTCATTAAGGAAATCAAATCTTATATTGATAATGATATGATTGTATCAAAGAGTCAGGTTCCGGATTATACATCTGAGTACAACACAGCATTCCGTACCAAGCTTCAGGAATTTGTCACATTAGATGACAGCCAGCGTGATGTTACCAAGTTACTTCAGGACATTGATTATGAGATTGCATCCATTCGACAGTAGATTTTGAAGTAATGATATAAATTCAGAAAGTCAGGGTGGCAGTGTAGCGGGAGCTATATGACTCCCTGGCTTTTCTATTCCCAGGTTGGAGGCAGTATGAACCGAAAAATGAAAAAACAGCTTCAGGAGTTTACTTTTATTATACCTGCACTGATTTTGTTTACAATCTTTGTAGCATATCCGTTTCTGCAGGGATTTCCTATTTCTTTTACGAAATGGGATGGCATGAGTCCAAACAAAGCATATGTGGGACTGCGAAACTATTTGAGAATCTTTCAGGATGCAAATGTAAGGAATGCGGTTAAGAACACGTTGCTGTTTACGGCTGTTACAATGGTTTTTTCCAATTTGTTCGGTTTGTTGTTTGCCCTGATGATTTCTAAAAAATCAAAACTAAATAATGTTTTAAGAACCTGTATCTTTATGCCTTACTGCTTAAGTCTGGTGCTTTCATCCTATATCTGGCGATACGTTTACAGCGATGTGTTTTATGACAAATTAAGCATAGCCAGCCCGCTTGGAAGTACGACCTGGGTAATGATCGGACTTGCTGTCATATCCGTATGGAGAGATGCCGGATACTGCATGGTGGTTTATATTGCTGCGATTCAGGGAGTATCAAAAGACTATTATGAAGCAGCAGAACTGGAAGGTGCCACTTCAAGGCAGAAATTCAAGGCAATTACATTTCCGATGATCGCTCCGGCGGTTACCGCTAATTTTACTCTTCTGCTTGCATGGGGAATGAAGGTATTTGATTATCCCATGGCAGCGACAGGAGGCGGTCCGGGAAGAGCGTCGGAAACGGTGGCAATGTTAATTTACAACAATCTTTTTACCTATTTTAAGGCAGGCTACGGCCAGGCGATAGCAGTGGTATTCACCATTTCTATTTTTGTAGTCAGTACGCTGGTTTCAAAAACTTTAAGAGCCAGGGAGGTGGAAATTTAATGAGTAAGAAATTCCAGAAATATTTGTCCATGTTTGTGAAGCTGGCCATAACGCTGCTTGTGATCAGTCCCTTTTATATCGCGCTGATTTATTCTGTAAAATCAAAGCAGGAAATGGTAACAGACCGCCTGGCATTTCCAAAGACCATACACTGGGACAATTTTACAAGAGCTATAGAGACCTCCAATTTCGGCCTGGCACTGAAAAACAGCCTTCTTACTACTGTGTTTGCAGTTTTATTCATTACGTTGACCTGTACCATGGCTTCCTATATTATTGCCAGGAAAAACAACCGTTTTTATAATCTGATTTACTATCTCTTTGTGGGTGCCATGATCATTCCCTTTCAGTCCATCATGACTCCGCTCTATATTGACATGGCAAGATGGAAGCTTTTAAATACGCTTCATGGATTTGTTTTTGCTAAAATCGGCTTTCAGATTGCATTTACGGTGCTTCTGGTTTCGGGATTTGTAAAAAGTATACCAAAGGAATTAGAGGAAGCTGCTTCCATTGACGGAGCAGGTATGTATTCGGTTTTCTTCCGGATTGTGTTTCCTTTGATGAAACCCATTGTTCTGACCTCCATTGTATTAAATGCGTTGAATGTGTGGAACGATTTTCAGATGTCACTGACACTGCTTCAGCAAAAACAGGTACGTAACATTCCACTGACCCAGTATTTCTTCTTTGGGGAAAACAGCATCGAACTGGGCCTGGCATTTGCGCTGTTTATACTTTCTGTAATTCCTATACTAGCGTTATATCTGATACTGCAAAAATATATTATCGGGGGAATTACCCAGGGTGCAGTAAAAGGTTAGGGTCATAATCAATGCTCTGATCTGGCGTTGACAATCTTTTTCCAACTTGTTATAGTGGGAAAAGACAGGGGGGTTATTGATGGAATCAGCAGAGAAACGCATTCATTTCAGAAAGACGCTTTATTTTAAAATGATTGCAGTGACAGCATTATTGGGATTGACATTTCTGGCAGCATTAATATGTATTTATCATGTTACATGTAAATGGTTTAAGACAGAACTGACGTATCAGTCTGACACATTAACGGAACAGATTTGCAAGAATGTGGATATTTCCCTGACGGAACTGATGGAAGGAACGATTCCATTAACTGCCACCAATCAGCGGCTGACTCCGCTGCTTCGTACTGTGTCAGGGCCAGGCCAGGAACCTGATCCGTTTTTAAAACCCAGGGTGAGAAAACAGCTGGAAGAAATATTAAGTACCAACTATGACATTAACTGGGTGTCTGTTGTTGATATGGCAGATACGGTATATCTGGCATGCAGGGACAGCAGACCGAAAGAGGGCAGACCAAATGAAGAATCGGTACGGAAGCTCTTTCATAAGAATCAATCATATGTGTCACATCGTCCGGGCAATACCATTTGGACAGGCAGTACCAGTGATGACGGAATCATTGTGATGAGGTATTTATTTGATGAGAATACCATGAAATTCAGCGGCTGTGTGATTGCAGAGCTTAAAAATACCGTTCTGAAAGATATTTTTTCCGAGATAGACAGCAGTAAAGTGGGAAATTTTGCGCTTTATGATATGAACGGCAATCTTTTGTTTACCACAAGCAAACGGAATCGTTTTAGTGCCCGTACAGTGCGGGCAGAAGAGAAAGATAGCTATTTATATGCAGAATACCAGATCAACAGGGGAAGACTTAAAATTGCTCATGAGGTGGACTTAAAAGCTAAGAACAGACGGTTTTCAGACCTGCTTTATTTTGTATCTTTTATCGGACTGTTTCTTTTCCTGCTGATCATTATCTTTTTGTGGCTGATGTTTGGTAATATGGCCAGTAATCTCCGGATCCTGCTGAGCAATATTGCGCGGGTATCCAGAGGGAACTTTAAGCTGGAGCCCACTTCATTTGCCAAGGGAGACCAGATGGACCTTTTATCTGATCATATCAGTCAGATGGCTGGACATATTCAGACTCTCATGGATGAGATCAGAAATGCAAAGGAGATTCAGCAGCAAAATGAATATAAGCTGCTGGAGTTTCAATATTATGAGCTGCAGGCTCAGATCAATCCGCATTTTCTGTTTAATATTCTCCAGTCCATTCATGGAATTGCACAGATTAACGGAGATCACCAGGTAAGCAGACTGATCGGTCTGCTGGCCCGTTTTTTCAGAAGAAACATAGAGCGGAGCAGGAGCACCTGCAGTTTAAATGCAGAAATTGAATATATAAAAAATTATACAGAGCTATATAAGAATATTTATCCGGACAGACTGGAAGTGGAATGGGCTGTAGATGAGTCACTTCTTGACATGATGGTTCCAAGCTGCATCCTGCAGCCCATAGTGGAGAATTCGCTGGTCCACGGAATGGAACCTAAGATTGGGCTTTGCACGATTCGTATTTCTGTTTACAGTGAAGATGAGAAGTTTGTAATTAAAGTATGGGATGATGGCCTTGGCATTCCTCCGGAAAAGCTGGGAACATTATTTGAGACAAATGAAGCGAATAAACGGATAGGGATAAAAAATGTAAAGGATCGGATACAGCTGATGTACGGAACTGATTACGGTGTGTGGATCGAGTCAGTATATCATCATTTTACAGAAGTCAGACTGGAATTTCCTTTGTATTAATTTACGGGAGGGGGAATGTTATGTACTCGGTATTAGTCATAGATGATAATAAGATAGCAGTAACAGCAATCGTAAAATCCACCAGCTGGGAAACATTTCATTGTGAAGTAACCGGAGTCGCCTATGATGGTATTTCTGGTTTGGAACTGATTCATAAAAAAAACCCGGATATTGTAATCATCGACATTCAGATGCCAGGATTTAATGGGCTGGATATTATTGAAAAGATCAAACATCAAAGGCCTGACATTCAATTTATTATAATATCTGGCTACAATCAGTTTGAGTATGCCCAGCGGGCCATCCGGTATGGAGCCAGTGATTTTCTGCTGAAGCCTGTCATGACGGAGGAGTTAGAGCAGTCACTGGAAAAGGCAGCTGGTATGTTACGGAAAAAGGAACGGCTGGAAACAGAGAAGGTTCCGGATACCCTGGAAGAGAGAATCCGGTTTATCAGACAGAAAAAACAGGAATATTCAACAGCAGTTTCTGAGGCGCTTGAATACGTTGACCAGCATATCCATCATAATATTTCTCTGGGGATTATATGCCGGGAGCTTTTAATTTCCACCTCATATTTCAGTAAGTGCTTTAAGAAAGAGACTGGGGTTGGATTTGTTAATTATGTTACAATGGTGAAAATGGAAAATGCCAGAATTCTTCTTAAAAATCCCCAGAACCGGGTGAATGAGGTGGCGCATATGCTGGGATACCGTGATTACTCTTATTTTTTTCAGGTATTTAAAAAGCAGTTTGGCTATGCACCCAGCGATATTAAGCTTTACAGTAAGTGAGAAAGAAGGACAAACGGATGAAATTACCGGAAAATAAAAGAAACCTGCCCTCTGTCCTGACCTGTATGGATGGAACAGAGGTAACTGATTGGGAAATATGGCTGTCAAAACGCAGGCCGGAGCTTTTGGAGCTTTTTCGAAGAGAAGAATACGGACGACTTCCGGATATGAGTGATGTTGAGCTTCATATCCGGGTGGCAGATTCCAGGCAGTCAGAGGATATCCTGGAAGGGCGGGCAGTCCGAAAGACCGTGGAGGTTCTGGCAGCCCGAAAGGGAATCCATTTCAGCTTCTGTTTCGTTGTATTCATTCCTGTCGGTTCCATAAAACCGGTTCCGGCTTTTGTGACCGTATGTAACAGGGGAATCAAGGACAGTGATCCTGCCAGGCATTTTTTAAGCCCGTTCTATCCGGTTGAGACGATTATTTCCAGGGGATATGCCTGTGCAGCCTTTCGCACCCAGGAGGTTTCTCCGGATTATGAGGAAGGTTTTACAACCGGATTTTCAAGACTGTTTCCTGAGTTTGTAACGGACAGGCCGGACGATGCGTGGGGCGCAATCACCGCCTGGTCCTGGGCTGCAAGCCGAATCATGGATTATTTTGAGACTGAGCCACTGATTGATGAAAGAAGAGTGGCTCTGGTAGGGCATTCCAGAGGCGGTAAGACAGCCCTTTGGGGAACGGCCCAGGATGAGCGTTTTGCCATGGCTGTCAGCAGCTGTGCAGGAAACAGCGGAGATGCTCTTTCCAGAGGGGCAAAAGGAGAGAGGATTAAGGATATTGTAACCCGTTTTCCTTACTGGTTCTGTAAGAATTATCAGAAGTACATAGATAAGGAAGAGACACTTCCGTTTGACCAGCATATGCTGGTTGGATTGATTGCGCCCAGACTGGTATATACCTCCTCCAAAACCTATGATAAATGGGCAGATCCACAGGGACAGTTTGAGTCCCTGGTACAGGCAGACCTGGTGTACCGTCTGTTTGGGATTGAAGGCCTGGAGACCGATAAAAAGCCTTTGCCGGAGCAGCCGCTTTATCAGGGAAGGATCGGACATCATTATAAGACAGGGAATCATGATATGGATGAATATGACTGGAATTGTTATTTGAACTATGCGGATATTCATCTTTGAGAAATGAATAAGAATAGATACTATATTTACTGCATAAAAACAGGGTAGAAATCTGTAGTTCGGATTTCTGCCCTGTTTTTGTTAACCTCTAAAAAGTACAGCAGTTTTCCGCTGATTATGATGGTTATCGGAAAAAGATCCCTTTGCTATAATAGTATTATTAAAGTAAAAACTCAGGGGGGGAATGTGGACTATGAGATCAGCGCCGGCAGGAAAAACTCCAAGAAGTACGGTCCAGAGCCGCAGATTATTCTATTGTATCGTGCCATTTATTATTCTATCTTTTCTGTTTTCCTATTATCCGCTTTACGGCTGGATTTATGGTTTTTTTGATTATAAACCGCCGTTAAAGCTGTCTCAGTGTGAGTTTGTCGGTTGGAAATGGTTCACAATGCTGTTTGCCAACAAGACGCAGGTTGGGCAGATGGTACAGGTTATGAAAAATACCTTTGCCATGAGCCTCCTTAGTATTGCCACTTCATTCCTTCCCATAGGGTTTGCTGTTTTTCTAAATGAAATTCCATGCAGGTGGTTTAAAAATCTGGTGCAGACACTGACTACCCTGCCGAACTTTATCAGCTGGGTGCTGGTATACTCGGTGGCATTCTGCCTGTTTACTGACAGCGGAATGGTCAATACTTTTTTTCTCAGTCACGGGTTGATCCAGGCGCCGGTCAAATTTCTTGACAGTGATACACATACGTATCTGTGGATGACGCTGTGGAGCCTCTGGAAAGGGCTTGGCTGGGGAGCTATCATGTATCTGGCTGCCATAGCAGGGATTGATCCTGAGCTTTATGACGCGGCACGTGTAGATGGAGCCAATCGGTTCCAGCTGATGAAGAGCATCACAATTCCCTGTCTGCTTCCAACGTTCTTTGTACTGTTAATGCTGTCCATAGCTAATTTTTTGAATAACGGTATGGATCAGTATTATGTATTTCAGAATTCTTTTAATAAGACTCATATCCAGGTGCTGGATCTTTATGTATACAACATTGGTATGACAGGAAGCAGCTTATCACTGGCAACGGCTGTCAGTATGCTTAAAAGTCTGGTAAGTGTCACCTTGCTGCTGATTGTTAATTATGTCTCGAAAAAAACCAGGGGCGAAACCATAATCTAGGGGGGGAGAGCAGTGATTGCAAAACAAAAAAAAGAAAAACTGCGTGATAGGGTCTTTTATATTGTCAATTATCTGATGTTTGGTATCATCACTCTGATATGTGCATACCCGTTTTATTACATGATTATTAATACTGTCAGTGCCAATGATCTAAGTGCCAACGGATTTATCAATTTTCTGCCTAAGGGATTACATCTGGAAAACTACAGACAAGTGCTGGGGCTGCGGGGACTTTCCGCAGCGGCTGCTGTTTCCGTTGCCAGGACAGTTTTAGGAACTGCATGTACAGTATTTGCCTCAGCTTATTTAGGATTTATGTTTACACAGGAGAAGATGTGGCACAGGAAATTCTGGTACCGGTTCTTTGTGATTACCATGTATTTTAACGCAGGACTGATTCCCATGTTCATTACCATGAAGACGCTGCATCTGACTAATTCCTTCTGGGTGTATGTAATCCCCACCGTCGTACAGCCTTTTTATATCATTCTGGTGAAAACGTATATTGAATCGATTCCAAAATCGCTGCAGGAAGCAGCAGAAATTGACGGAGCAGGAATTTTTACTGTTTTTGCAAAGATTATTCTGCCGGCAGCGCAGCCGATTATGGCGACTGTTGCCATATTTGCGGCAGTTTCCCAATGGAACTCCTTTCAGGATACGTTAATTTATGTGACTGACCAGAAACTGTATTCCCTGCAGTATTTATTGTATACCTATATTAATCAGGCCAGTTCCCTGGCGGCGATGGTGAGAAGCAGTGGAACAGGTGCAATCAGCGGGGCGGCTCTTGCCAGCAAGCAGACGCCTTCTTCCATACGAATGACGGTATCGGTGATTGTAGTGCTTCCGATTTTATTTATCTATCCCATATTCCAGAGATTTTTTGTAAAAGGAATCATGATCGGTTCCGTAAAAGGTTAGGAGGAGAGGAAATGAAAATGAAACAGATATGTGTGATCTTATGTACGGTAATTTCAGTCGCCGTCATTTTATCCGGGTGCAAAAAAGAGGTTTCTGCAGGAAATATCACAGGCAACAGCAGCTATGATAAGTTCATCACAGTGGATGTATTTGATACTCTTGCCAATTATCAGGGTATCCAGAGCGGATGGTTTGCAAAGATTGTGAAAGATAAATTCAATATGGAGTTAAATATCATAGCACCCAATGTTGCAGGAGGCGGAGATACGCTGTTCCAGACCCGTTCCGCTGCCGGCAATTTAGGAGATTTAATTATTACAAAAACTGAGAACGGTCGTTTTGAAAATATGGTCAAAGCTGGTCTTTTAATGGATATGGCTCCTCTTTTAAAGGATAAAAATGTATATAAAGATTACGAGGACGCCATTTTAAATATGAATAAGGGATTGGAGAAGGAGGGCATTTATGCCATTCCCAGTGAAATTTCAAACCAGTCCCCCAAGGTATCTGCAGAAGGAATCGAACCTTTGGTAGCACCTTATCTTCGCTGGGACGGCTACAAGGCAATTGGTTATCCTGAAATGAAAACACTGGAGGACATGATACCTGTGATGAAACAACTGCAGGAGCAGATCCCAAGGAGTGATTCCGGTAAAAAAACCTATGGTCTGTCTCTGTTTAAGGACTGGGATGATAATATGATGATGATTGCCAAAAATTTTGCTTCTTTATATGGTTATCAGGAAATTGGTTTTGTTATGGAAAAATTCGATGGCAGCGATTTCCAGAATATCATTGATTCCGACAGCTATTATGTGAAAGCTCTCCATTTCCTCTTTGATGCCAATCAGGAAGGGTTGATCGATCCCGAATCTACGACCCAGAACTATGATATTTTATCGGATAAATACCGTGATGGGCAGGTGCTCACGTCCTTATGGTCCTGGCAGGGACAGAGTTACTACAATACACGGGAACGCAAAGAGGAAGGAAAAGGCATTATGCCTGCGTTCATTGAAGATATGGCACCCTATACAGATGGCTGTTATTCCATGGGGAATGGGAGAGCCGTAATTGCCATTGGCAGTCAGGCAAAAGATCCGGAACGTCTTGCGGATTTTATCAACTGGATGTATTCTCCGGAAGGAATGGAACTGGTAGGGCAGGCCAATGGTGGTGCCGGTCCCAAAGGCCTGACCTGGGAGATGAAAGACAATAAGGCAGTCTATACGGATTATGGCTGGAAAGCACTTCCTAACAATGATGTGCCGGTGCCGGAGGAGTGGGGCGGCGGCAGCTGGAAAGACGGGGTGAGTGCCTTAAATTATAAGCCGATAGCAGTGGTGGATACGGATCCCCTGACCAATGAGCCTTATTTAACCACAATGTGGAGCTCTGTGCTGGAGATGAATCGCACACCGGTTGATACTGACTGGCAGAAGTATGCACAGGGCGCGAAAACAACGATTGAATTATTGGAAAAGAAGGGTGCTCTTTCGGTAGCGCCTGGTACTTCTTATATTCAACCTAAGGAAAGCTCTGATATTACATCTCTGCGGGGACAATGCAAGGCAGTAATCGTTGATGATTCCTGGAAAATGGTCTTTGCGGCGGCTGAGGCTGAGTTTGATTCGTATTTGCATCATATGCAGGATACCGTGCGGGGGCTGGGTTATGACCAGGTACTGGAAGTGGATTTGAAAAATGCAAAAGACCGGGCGGCAACGAGAAAAACGGCTATGGATGTATATAACAGCCGCAGCAAATAAGAAACTGAAAAGAGCAGCATAGCCTACGGAGCGGACGTTTTTATGTCTGCTCCGGCGTGTGTTCTCCGGTATTCTACAGGGCTGATTCCCGTATATTTTCTGAACTTTTTATGGAAGTAGTCCACATTTGAGTACCCCACTAATTGTGCGATTTCGTATACTTTATAATTCTCATTCATCAGGAGACGCCTGGAGTTTTCAATCCGCACTTCATCTAAGTAGGCATTGAAATTACTTCCAGTAGTTTTTGTAAAAACTTTTCCAAGATAGGAGCTGTTATAGCCAAACAGCGCTGCAAGGGAGCCCAGCTTTAAATCCTCCTGATAATTGTGGCGGATATACTGAAGGATATTATTTAATACACTGTCCCGGGTTGGAGAGCCCATGGCATTCATACACATTTCAAACTGCAGAGTGAAAAACTCCAGGATTTCGTAGAGATAATATTTCTCTTCAATTGTGTGAATGATGGCCGCATGATTGGGAAACAGCGTTTCAAGATTGCCATAAGCATATATGATACTGGATTTCACCTGGATCATAATATCCTCCAGGTAATGTCTGATGTTTGAAATCTCCAGACCGGAGCAGTAGAGAGTCTGGCGCAGTTTTTCTAAAACATCAAGCATCATATGACGATTTCCTGACTGAATACAGTCCGACAGCTGCTGTGAATATGTATAATCCATGACAAAACCCGTTCTCTCAGGCTGAGCTTCAACCGGCATATCTTTATAACACATTACATGCTGGTTGAAGCTGCAAAAGAAGCGTTGTTTCATAAGCCGTTTCGCCTCGTTGTAAGATATATGAATCTGTTCTATAGAGCTGACCGGACGGCCGTAAGTTAGGAATAAAGCATCCAGAGGGGAGCCTTTCTGGGGCTGATTGATGTAGTGATCTGCAAGCTCTTCGAAACGTCTTAAGGCCAAATCACCCTTTAATATGATGACATTGTGGTTTCCATTGCGGATATAGTCCACAGAATTGTGGTTGCGGTTAGCCAGCCGCAGGATTTCGGCAAAATCCCAGATGGATTGAGGGGATTCCTGATTATAGCTGGTGTAGAGAACAACCTGAAAAACAGCTGCCTCTAACTGCAGATCACGGCAGTCGGACAATGGGTATGAGACCTGATTATTAAGAATGTCATATAAAATAGATTCTCTTGCCCAGTCCCGGTACAGTACAAGCCGTTTTTGTTTTCCCTGTTCTTTTAAGAGAAGCTGTCTGGCATCCAGCACCGCCTTTTCAAGTTCTTCTTCGTCAATGGGTTTTGTGAGATAACAGGTAACGCCGAAGTGCATGGCTTCCTGGGCATAAGAGAAGTCAGAAAAGCCACTGACAATGATAAATATACCGGCAAAACCCTCCTCTTTTGCAAGCCTTACCACTTCCAGTCCGCTTAAATGCGGCATCCGGATGTCTATTAGAACAACGTCTGGCTGCAGTCTGCGGATCTGATCCAGTGTATCCTGACCATTTTTTCCTTCTCCGCAGATGGTAAAGCCCAGTGAGGACCAGTCTAACAGACAGCGGATCCCTTCTCTTACATCTATTTCATCATCAGCGATTAATAGCTTCATGATTTAACTCCCTCCTGTATATTTTGTGCAGGGATGACCACAGTCACCAGGGTTCCCATAGATTTTTTTGATTTAATAATAAGACCGAATCCGGTTCCGTAGCAAAGTTTAATTCTGTGCTGGATATTATAAAGGCCGATGCTCTGGAAAGAGTCGTTGAGGTTCTGACCGATCCGCTGATTTATAAGCTCCAGTTCCATTGCTGTCATACCACAGCCGTTATCAAATATCTGAATGTGCATTGTTTCGTTTATCAGACAGATCCTCATGATTATTTTACCATTCTGTTCTACATCCTCCAGTCCGTGAAGAAGTGCATTTTCTACAATGGGCTGTAAGATGAGGGGCATGATCTGGTAATCCTTAAGATTTAGTCCCGGGCATATTTTAAGGGAATAATTAACGCGGTCATGAAATCTCAATTTCTGAATTCTTAGGTAAGTCTCAATATAATCCAGCTCCCTGGCAAGGGAGGTGACGGCAGTGGTGGTGTTTTCCAGAACATAGCGCATGGATTTGCCTAAGAGTTTTATTGCATCAGCCACCTCTAAATTGCCGGCTTTCACTGAGCGCATGCGTATCGTCTCCAGCGTATTGTATAGAAAATGGGGATTGATCTGGCTGGAAAGCATCTTGAATTCCATCTGCTGCTGCTTATTGATTAAGTCCTGGGTTTTAAGCTGTGCCTGATAGACTGAGGTTTCTTTTTTCAAAATTTCATGGATCATCAATTTTAAATCCGAGAATACATCGGAGATTTCATCTTCCCCGCGAAAGCTGTCGGCAATCTCATAATCTCCCTGGCTGGCTCTGTGCATGCTTTCGCGCAGCATAACAATGCGCAGGCTGAAGTAATGGGAAAAAACGCAGATAAACATGCTGGTGATAAACAGCACCATTGCAAGAATCCCCAGATAAATGCCGGTAATTCTGTTTAAATATGGGTAGCCGTCGTAACTTAAGGAGGCCATGTAAAAGGTGTCGTCGCAGTTGATGGCAGAGAGTGAGGATATGCAGCCTATAACCGTTTTGTTATCCAGATCAATTTTTCCTGCATAAGAGCAGGTGCCTTCGGAGTTATAACTGTATTGCTCAAGTCCGGGGGTTATTACCTGCTTATCACTGGTATAAAGTATGCCGTTGTCATTAAGCCATATGACGGTATGCATGGAGCTGGTTTCAATGCGGTTACGGATATGGTTATTACTGGCTGTGAGCTTTAAGATGGCGTAGCTGTGTATCTGCGGCAGAAAGATACGGATATGCAGGCAGAGATTTTGCATTTCGGTGTTGTATCGCTCACTTTTCTCCAGTTCCACTGTCCAGAATGGGGTAACAGAGGTGCTTGCACGCTTAAACCAGGGTTGCGCCTGGATGCTGTTCGTAATGGGATGGATGTGGGGACTGTCTGCAATGGCAGGATTCCAGGTATAGACGGCAATGTCACGGATAGAGGCATCACCGGAGAGAATTGATTCGATGCCTTTGTATGAGCTCATTGCTGATCTGCTCTCATTTGCGGAAGAGTATCGGGTGCTTAAAAGCGTAATTAAATCCTGATCAGAGACCAGTTCCTGGGATTTGTTATAGATGCTGCATGTTAAATCAAGTATCAGGGATTTTACCCGTAGATTATCGGAATAAGTCTGTTGGGAATAGTGGTCGAATAGCAGTGTTCGGGTATGATAGATCAGATAGCCTTCAACCGCTGTTACAGGAATAAAAATGGCAATAAAAAAGAATAGATACAGCTGTTTCTGTACCTTGACTTTAGTGAAAATATCCATAAACTGTTTTCCGCGCATAATTCCCCCCTTATTGCTGCTTTTTGCTGCAGTAAATGTGTTTAGTCGGAAGTAATTGTAAAATTACTATTTTTAAAATATTTGATTAATTATTCCAAGTATGTTACAATATCTATCTATTTGAGTGGAGGTATTTTAATGTATAAGAAAACAATATTTTTAGTATTATGGTGATTTGCTTTTTTGTTGCAGGTTGCGGAAAAAAGGCTGTAAAAGTTGAAACGCAAACGCAACCCTTAATCATTGAACAGGAGTCGGAGGCTACAAATAATACAGATGAGCCGGAGACTATAGATAATAGAGATGAGTTGGAGACTAAAGATAATACAGATGAGTCGGAGACTGCGAATAATATTGATAAGCCACAAGCTGCTGATCAAAGTTACACGATGTCGATTTATACAGACGCACCCAATAAAAATAGTTCAATAAAAATACAATATCCAAAATTCATTAACAATGATACGCTAAATACATTGATTTATGATAAGGTACAGAGTTTTGCAAAAATTGATACATCAATATTTTCGAGTGATGCCGTCCTGACTGTTGATTATCAGTCTGCAGTTACATTGCAAAACAATAAAATAGTAAGCATTGTATTCTGGGGAACAAGCTATATCAAAGACGGTGCCTATCCGGTTAATAATCTAAACACGCTTAACGTAGATTTACAGTCTATGAAAGAAATTACCTTTAAAGATTTGTATACAACCAATGCTGACTTTGAAAAGGTGTTTTTTGATAAAGCTGCTTTTCCTTCAAATCCACTAACTTCATATGATGAAGCCAGTTTTCCGGAAATGCTCAAACTTCAATCACCGGAATATCAAACAGTGGACCCTTTTACTATAGCTGATAACATTTCCTGTTTTCTTAAGCCTGATGGCGTTGTGCTGAGACTATTACTGCAATATGTTGAACCATTGCCACCTGATACTGCTGCATCAAGGGCTTTAAGGGTAGATTGAATTTGCAAATTCAAAAAATAAAAAGAAGAAATTTTTAAATATGTAAACAATTATCTTATTGCCACATAAAAAAAGTCTGGAAATCATTAAATACCAATGATTTCCAGACTATATGCACAGCCTATAAACTTAGCAGGGGAAGAGGGGCTCGAACCCCCATTTACGGTTTTGGAGACCGTTGCTCTACCATTGAACTATTCCCCTAAATGGTCAAATAATGTGCTCACCCGAGCACTTTGAAAGTATAGCATAGAACATTTTAAATTGCAACAGTTTTTTGAATAAAATAAAAAATTTATTCTGCTGTTCATAAATAAATGATTGTGGTAAAATGTATATATCAATCGTTTGCGGAATAAACAATCATTATGGCGTTTTTGATAAAAATATAACATAAAAACCGTGAAAATGAATTATTAAAAAAGAGCGATGCGAAGATTATTCCTTATTTTAAATTTGTCTTAGTAAAAAGATGCTTAATTCTTGCGGCTTTTTTTAGCTGAAATTACGAATAGTGCACAAAAAAAGGCGACATAATCGTATATGAAACAGAATTTGACAAATGATGTCAAACATGTTATAAGTACTTCATAGCATTTATAAAAAAGGGAGTCTGCTTATGAAACAGTTTAAGATTATGTTACCGACAGTTGCTGAGGCCAAAAAGTTTGTTGCTGTTGCTTCCAGATGTGAATTCGACATAGACGTTTTTTATAATCGGGTGATTATTGACGCAAAGTCTATATTAGGTGTTTTAAGTTTGGATTTATCCAAGATTCTTACTGTCCAGTTAAATGGTGAAGATAAAGAATTTGAAAAATACTTAAAACAATTAGCTCCGAAGAACTACTCAGCAGCATAAATGATAAAGCAACGAAAAGAGGAAATTGTAGCCGTACGGTCTGCAGTTTCCTTTTTTTCAGTTTAAGCGCGATGTGCGGGAGGGGGACCGGAATGGAAAAGGAAGAGAAAAAGATCTTAAGCATATCCGTCAGGAATCTGGTAGAATTTGTGCTTCGTTCCGGTGATCTGGATAACCGCCATAGTTTCACTGCAGAAAAGAATGCTATGCTGGAGGGCGGTCGGATACACAGAAAGATTCAGCGGCGCATGGGGGCAGATTATAAAGCAGAAGTGACATTAAAGCATGTGGTGGAGGAAGATCAGTTTCAGATTCTGGTGGAAGGAAGAGCGGACGGGATTATTGACAGGCCGGACGAGCTGATCATTGATGAAATTAAGGGAATCTATATGGACTTATCCTATCTGGAGGAGCCGTTTTCCGTACATCTGGCCCAGGCTATGTGCTATGGTTATTTTTACTGTTTTGATAAACAAAAGAATGGTGCGGTTATACAGATGACCTACTGTAATATAGAGACGGAAGAAATCCGCCGTTTTCAGACGGAGAAGACGTTTGAGGAACTGGAAATCTGGTTTCAGGGACTGATTCATGAATATGTAAAATGGGCCAGGTACTTATACTCCCATGGAATCAGGAGAGATGAATCCATCCGGGACTTAGAATTCCCGTATCCCTACCGCCAGGGGCAGAGGGAACTGGCTGTGTCTGTATTTCGCAGTATAAAAAGAAAGCGGAATTTATTCATACAGGCACCCACCGGTATCGGTAAGACCTTATCCACCGCTTTTCCGGCTGTAAAAGCAATTGGAGAGGGATTGGGAGATAAGCTTTTTTATCTGACTGCAAAAACCATTACAAGGGGAGTTGCAGAGGAGTCATTTGATATTCTTAGAGAAAAGGGGCTTTACTTCAGCACTGTCACCATTACTGCGAAGGAAAAATTGTGTTTTCTGGAGAAGCCGGAATGCAATCCCGATGCCTGTCCTTATGCCAAAGGTCATTTTGACCGTGTGGGGGATTGTATCTATGATATTATTCACAAGGAATTTGGCATCACCAGGGAGGTGATACTGCGGTACGCCGGGGAGTATCGCGTGTGTCCATTTGAATTGTGTTTAGATATCAGCAACTGGGTGGATGGTGTGATTTGTGATTATAACTATGTCTTTGATCCGGATGTCAGGTTAAAACGGTATTTCTCAGAAGGTATTACCGGGGACTATTTATTTTTGGTGGATGAGGCGCATAATCTGGTTCCGCGAGCCAGGGAAATGTATAGCGCCACAATATGGAAAGAGGACTTTCTTCTTATTAAAAAGGTAATAAAGCCTATGGACGAAAAAATAAGCCGTTTGCTTGACCGGTGCAACAAAGAATTACTGGAAATGAAACGGCAGTGTGAGAGCTTTCGCATTCTGGAAGATGTCCGTTTCTTTGTTACCAGCGTTATGACTTTATTTGGCGAGATGGAGCCTTTTATGGAGAAGAACCCCGAATTCGGAGACAGAGATCTGGTGCTGGATTTCTTCTTTGCTTTACGACAGTTTTTAAATATCTATGACCGTCTGGATGATAATTACCGGATTTATACAGAACTTATGGGGGATGGACGCTTTATGCTGCGTCTGTTTTGTATAAACCCGTCAAAGAATTTACAGGAATGTCTGAATAAAGGAAACAGCACCATATTCTTTTCTGCAACGCTGCTCCCGGTTTCCTATTATAAAGAACTGCTTAGCGGAGACCAGGAAGAGTATGCTGTTTATGCCCATTCCCCGTTTGATCAGAAAAATCGTCTTTTAATGATAGGAACTGATGTGAGCAGCCGCTATACCAGGAGAAACCGGAACGAATACAGGAAAGTTGCGGACTACATCAGTAATATCGTTTCAGCCAGAAAAGGGAATTACCTTGTGTTCCTTCCATCTTATCAATATTTAAGGGAAATGGAAGCGATCCTGCCGGAACGGATTTCCCAGGACGGTACGATTACCTGTGCCGCACAGGCGTCCCATATGAATGAGCAGGACAGGGAGGAGTTCTTAATGGAATTTTCCAGGGAGCGGGAGGATTCCTTTGTAGGTCTTTGCGTTATGGGAGGTGTATTTTCCGAAGGGATTGATTTAAAGGAAGAACGATTGATCGGTGTTATCATTGTGGGGACCGGACTTCCAATGGTCTGCACAGAACAGGAGATTTTAAAGGATTATTTTGAGGAACGGTCAAGTAAGGGCTTTGATTATGCATATCAGTATCCTGGAATGAACAAGGTAATGCAGGCTGCAGGCAGGGTGATCCGCACAGTAAAAGATGAAGGTATCATTGCTCTTCTTGATGAACGTTTTTTACGGCCTGATTACCAGGTGCTGTTTCCCAGGGAATGGGACAGCTTCTATGAAGTGAAATTAAAGAATGTGAAAGAGGTTGCCGGTCATTTCTGGGACAGCCGGCATGAGGAGGAAAAAAGCGATGGAATACACACTGAGATTACGACCATATAAAAGAGAGGATGGGACCTGCTTGTCCCGCTGGCTGACAGACCGGCGTATGCTGGGAATGTGGTGCAGGGAGAATTTTTCGTATCCGCTGACACAAGAACAGCTGGATGGTTATTACCGGGAACTGGAGAATGATCCATGCTGCTTCGGCTTTACAGCCCTGAATGATCATGGAACACCAGTTGGAAGCTTTCGCATGTCAAAAGTGGATTATGAGAAAAGATGCGTGCACCTTGGATTGATTGTCGTAGATCCCAGTCTCAGAGGGCAGGGGCTGGGGGAACAAATGGTTTCTTTGGCGGCCCGTTACGGGAGAGAATTCCTGCAGATGGACCGGATCACATTAAATGTATTTGACTGTAATCCGGCTGCAAAACGATGTTATGAGAAAGCGGGCTTCGTGGCAGAGCAGTTTAAAGAAGCTGATTTTGCTTTTGAAGAGGAGCAATGGGGTAATTACTTAATGGGATACCGCATTTGACTAAAGCATGTCCATAAATTGTCTGGAAGCCTGAGAAACGGGTATATTTTCATTATAAGCAACCACCATCTGGCGTGTCGGCAGCTTTTGTGTAAGCCTGACCTGGAATAAATCTTTGTCATTAGACGGAATGCAGAAATCAGGAACAAAAGCGATCCCAAGTCCGATCCGTGCCAGATCAATTAAAAGATCGTTGCTGCTTAGTTCGATCTCAGGAACCAGGTCCAGCTGTTCCTTCTGAAACATATGATGGAGAAATTCACTTGTGGTGCTTTTTCGGTCCAGCATGAGTATGGGGTAAGTCTGAAGCTTTTGAAGGCCGACTGTCTCCCCCTTTAATGGGAAGTATTCCTGGTTTGCTACAAATACATCTGCAAATTCATTGATTACCCGAACTTTCTGGGAACTTAGAAGACCGGAGTTGGGATAGTTGGTGATAATGAAATCCACCTGGCCGTTCTCAAGTAAATGGGCGCATTCAATGGAGGTCTGGTTTGTAACCTTGATGTGCACATTGGGGTAGGCTTTGTGGAATTTGTTTAAATAGGGAACCAGATAGTAGCGGCAGATGGTATCGCTGGCACCGATACGCAGCTGGCCTCCGTTTAAGGTATTGGCTTCCAGAAGCTGGTTCTCTCCTTTTTGAATCAGGTTGATTGCTGGTTCTATGTGTTTTAGAAGAATCTCACCTTCGGGGGTGAGCTGTACCTTTTTGGTGCTTCGGATAAAGAGTGTCTGGTCTAATTTCTTTTCCAGCACCTTTATGGACTGGCTGACTGCAGACTGGGAAATAAATAGCTGCTTGGAGGCCTCCGAGAAACTAAGTGTAGCGGCAACATGATAAAAAACTTTGTACAGTTCATAATTAATATCCATCATTAGCCCTCCTTATAAATATAAGTATATTTTATCACAATATTGATTGATTTGTAAAGGAATTTGACAAATTTGTTGGACTGCGGTATAGTAACGGGCACAGGAATCAGGCCATTAAATAAAGGAGTGAAGAAAAAGATGCACGATAATTTTTACCAGATGTATTTGGAAGAAATGGGAGAAATCACTCCCTGCACAGGAGAAGAACAGGATAAGCTGGTTGAAGAGATAAAAAGAGGGAATCAGGAAGCGAAAAAAAGGCTTGTGGAAGGGAATTTAAGAATTGCACTTGAGTATGCCAAAGAGTTTGAGGGAAAGGGTGTACTTTTGACTGATCTGGTGCAGGAAGCCAATATGGCGCTTTTCCTGGCAGTGGATGAATATGCTGCAGCAGGAGGAGAGAATGGTTTCGACAGTTATGTGGGTCAGAAAATAAAGAAAGCACTGGAGCTGGCTGTGGAAGAGGAACAGTTTGCAGACCAGACCGGAGAAGAACTGACGGCCAGAGTCAACGTTCTGACCCAGATCTCTCAGACTCTTGCGGCAGAGCTTGGACGTGAGGCCACTGTAGAGGAACTGGCGGAAAAGATGAAGATGAGCGTGGATGAAATACAGGGAATCATGAAAATGGCATTGGATGCAGTGAGTCTCAACGCAGATAATTCGGAACTGGAAGCGCTTGCTGATATGGATGAACTGAAAGAGGAAGATTACGATTACGAAGTCTAAGATACCGGGAGAAGAATGATGAAGATATATCTGATACGCCATGGACAGACCGATTGGAACATTCAGGGAAGGATACAGGGAAGCCATGATATTCCTTTGAATGAAACAGGACTTATGCAGGCACAGATGCTGGCAGAAGGAATGGAGTCCAAACCTGTGAAAAAAATATTTTCCAGTACATTAAAAAGGGCGCTTGCTACAGCAGAGGCTCTAAGAAACAGGCAGCAGGCAGAAATCATTCCTATGCCACAGCTGATCGAAATGGAATTTGGAAAGTGGGAAGGGCTGACCTGGGATGAGATTGAGGAAAAATATCCGATCGAATACAGACACTGGGTGTTAAATCCTTCGGAGGCAGCACCTCCGGGCGGAGAAAGTCAGAACCAAATCATAAAACGCTGTATGGAGGTATTGCATATAATCGTGGAACAAACCGGGGGCAGGGAAGATATCGCAGTGGTTTCCCATGGGGCTACGCTTGCGTGGCTGGTATCTGTCATGCTTGGACCGGATATGCAGGAGGAAAGCATCATTGTTGAGAACGCCAGCATTACTACCGTACATTACAGCCCGCTGACTGAAATTTTTACTGTGTTGGAACGCAATGATACGTCACATATAAAAAAGGGGAAGCTTATTTAAGCTTTCCCTGATCTTTAATCAAATAATGTTTCCACCAGAATTTTCATCATGGAAGGGGTAGTTCGGATAAACAGCCTGTCGCGTCCGCTGCAGCGAATGGTTGTTTTAAGCAAAATCTCTTTTGAGGCGGAATTATCAAATATGCTTACCATATTGGCGCAGGATTCCACAATGGAATTGAGCTGTCCGGCCTTTTGAATAAAAGTATCAATGTGGTTTTCATTAAGCTGCAGGCAGACTTCCAGATTGGGAGACTGCTTATCGGTCTGATACTTCGTGCTTTCAAATAAGTATTTCTGGGTTAAATCTTTTAATTGCTGATCGAGTTCCATTAAATTAACGCTCCTTCATAAAAAAATCCTTTACTACTATATTGTAAAATCTGTTTTTTTTCAAGCAGTATTAAAAAATACGATTAGAATTGTCGAAATTTGTCGTTTTGTAATTCGGACAGATGTTGTTTCGCTGCTGTTTCTATTGTAAGACAATGAAAAATTGTGAATCATTTATCTAGGGTTGATTTTCTGATCTCTCTATATTATGATAACATTAACAGAAAATTGTAAGTACTTACAAAAAGGCGTCAGGGAGGAAGCTGTAAATATGAAGGAAATCAGGGGAAATGTAATTGTCGGCCAGTCGGGTGGACCAACCGCAGTAATTAACTCAAGCCTTGTGGGCGTGTATAAAACGGCAAAGGACAGAGGCGCGAACATCGTATACGGAATGCTTCATGGAATTCAGGGGCTGCTGGAAAAACGGGTGGTGGACTTATCCGGTCACATAAAAAGTGATCTGGACATTGAACTGTTAAAGAGGACACCTTCCTCGTATCTTGGCTCCTGCAGGTATAAACTGCCGGAAATCCAGGAGGATCAGGAGATTTATAAGAAGATATTTAAAATTCTTGATGACATGGAGATTGAATATTTCTTTTATATCGGTGGAAATGATTCCATGGATACCATAAAGAAGCTGTCCGATTATTCTATATTAAATGGCAGCAGGATACGCTTTATGGGAGTTCCTAAAACTATTGACAATGATCTGGCTGCAACTGATCATACTCCTGGATATGGAAGTGCTGCAAAATATATCGGTTCCATCACAAAGGAAGTAATCCGGGATGGTCTTGTATACGACCAGCAGAGTGTGACTATGATTGAGATTATGGGACGGAACGCAGGCTGGCTTACCGGTGCGGCAGCACTTGCAAAGTGTGAGGACTGTGAAGGACCGGATATGATCTTCCTTCCGGAGATTCCATTTAATATAGAAGACTTTATGATAAAGGTGGCGAAGCTTCATGAACGGAAGAAATCAGTGGTGGTTGCTATTTCTGAAGGAATCCGGGTAGAGGACGGCAGGTATGTCTGTGAATTGACAGATAATGTGGATTATGTGGATGCCTTCGGTCACCGCCAGCTTACTGGTGCTGCCAGATTCCTTGCAGGACGTATTGCAAGGGATACTGGTTGTAAGACAAGAGCCATTGAATTTAGTTCTCTCCAAAGATGTGCTTCCCATATGGTTTCCAGGGTGGATATTACAGAGGCCTATCAGGTAGGCGGAGCAGCTGTGAAGGCAGCGTTTGAAGGAGAGACCGGAAAGATGGTGATTCTAAAACGGATATCGGATGACCCCTATATCTGCGTAACAGATATTTATGATGTCCATAAGATTGCAAATATCGAGAAAAAGGTTCCGAGAGAGTGGATCAATGAAGAGGGGGATTATGTAACAGATGCGTTTATCAGCTATATCCGCCCTCTGATTCAGGCGGAACTTACCCCCATCATGGCAGATGGTCTTCCAAGACATCTGTATTGCCAGGATCATAGGAATGAATAAGGAAACGGTGCCGGAACGGATTTAAGTTCGGCACCGTTTTATTAATAAAAGTGATTAATGACATAAGATATATTAATTTCTCTAATTGGTATGTTTTATGGTATGATATTTGTACGATAATAACAGGGAAGTCTGACCTGATGGATCATAAGGATTCTTTACAAGGAGGAAATTATGAGTGTAAGAAGAGTGTACGTTGAGAAAAAAGCAGCCTATGCCGTAAAAGCAGGAGAACTGAAAGAGGAGATCTCCAATTATCTGGGTATCTGCACAGTGACTGATGTGCGGGTACTGATCCGGTATGATGTGGAAAATTTATCAGAGGAGACCTACCAGCTGGCACTTACTACCGTTTTTTCTGAACCTCCCGTTGATCTGGTTTATGAGGAAGAAGTTCCGGTAAAAGAGGGAGACACCATCTTTACCGTGGAATATCTTCCGGGACAGTTTGATCAGAGAGCAGATTCTGCCCAGCAGTGTGTGAAGATTCTCAAGGAAGATGAAGAACCGGTGATTAAGTCTGCAGTTACTTATGTCATATCAGGTGCGCTTACTGATGCTCAGGAAGAGGAGGTGAAGTCCTTTTGTATTAATCCGGTGGATTCCAGGCAGGCAGAGGAGACAAAACCCCAGACGCTTGTAACCGTATTTGATATACCGGAGGATGTGATTGTTTTTGACGGGTTTCAGAAGCTAAAAGAGGAACAGCTAAAGGATTTATATGACTCCTTGAATCTTGCCATGACATTTCAGGATTTCCTCCACATTCAGAATTATTACAGGGCAGTGGAACACAGAGATCCAACCATGACAGAGATTCGTGTGCTGGATACTTACTGGTCGGATCATTGCCGTCATACCACTTTTCAGACAGAGTTAAAGGAAGTGGCATTTACAGACGGGGATTATAAAAAGCCCATGGAAGAGACATACCGCCGATATCTTACTGACCGTGAAGAAGTATTAAAAGGAAAAAGCGGTAAGTTTGTCTGTCTTATGGATCTGGCTCTTATGGCCATGAAGAAGCTGCGCCTGGAAGGAAAGCTTGAGGATCTGGAAGTATCGGATGAGATCAATGCCTGCAGCATAGTGGTTCCGGTTACCATTGACGGAAAAGAAGAGGAGTGGCTTGTAAATTTCAAAAATGAAACCCACAACCACCCGACTGAAATAGAACCTTTCGGAGGTGCAGCAACCTGTCTTGGCGGTGCAATCAGAGACCCCCTTTCCGGTCGTACCTACGTTTATCAGGCCATGCGTGTGACCGGTGCTGCTGATCCCACCAGACCTTTAAAGGAGACATTAAAGGGAAAGCTGCCTCAGAGAAAGATCGTGACTGGAGCGGCCAGGGGATATAGCTCTTACGGAAATCAGATCGGTCTTGCAACCGGTTATGTAAAGGAGATATACCACCCCAGCTACGTAGCCAAGAGAATGGAAATCGGAGCAGTTATGGGCGCAGCACCCAGGAAAAATGTGATCCGGGAAACTTCCGATCCTGGAGATATTATTATTTTGCTGGGGGGGAGAACCGGACGTGACGGCTGCGGAGGCGCTACCGGATCTTCCAAGGTCCACACAGAAGATTCCATAGAAACCTGCGGCGCAGAGGTTCAGAAAGGAAACGCTCCTACTGAACGAAAAATACAGAGATTATTCCGCAGGGCAGAAGTCAGCCGTATCATTAAAAAGTGCAATGACTTCGGCGCAGGCGGCGTTTCCGTAGCAATCGGAGAGCTGGCGTCAGGACTTAAAATTGACCTGGACAAGGTTCCGAAAAAATATGCGGGACTTGACGGTACAGAAATCGCGATTTCCGAGTCCCAGGAGCGTATGGCAGTGGTCATTGACCCGAAGGAGGTGGACCAGTTCCTTTCCTATGCAGCAGAGGAAAACTTAGAGGCGGTTGCAGTGGCAGTAGTAACGAAAGAACCAAGACTTGTTATGAGCTGGAGAGGAAAGACCATTGTTGATATCAGCCGTGAATTCCTGGATACCAACGGAGCTCATCAGGAGGCCTCCGTTATTGTGGAGGTTCCGTCAAAGGAGGGCAGTGCCTTTAAGAAGAAGGAAGTCACAGATGTAAAGAACACCTGGCTGAATATGCTATCCGGTTTAAATGTATGTTCCCAGAAGGGGCTGGTGGAGATGTTTGACGGTTCCATCGGTGCAGGTAGTGTCTTTATGCCCTATGGAGGAAGATATCAGCTGACAGAAACCCAGTCCATGGTCGCTAAACTTCCTTTAGAGCAAGGTACGACGGATACGGTTACCATGATGAGCTACGGCTTTGATCCTTATTTATCCAGTTGGAGCCCATACCATGGCGCTATCTATGCAGTTCTGTCATCGGTGGCAAAGATCGTCGCAGCAGGCGGTGATTACAGAAAGATCCGTTTCACGTTCCAGGAATATTTCCGCCGCATGTCGGAGGACCCAGCACGCTGGAGCCAGCCTTTTGCAGCACTTTTAGGAGCTTACCATGCCCAGATGGGCTTTGGTCTGCCTTCCATTGGAGGAAAGGACAGTATGTCAGGAACATTCCAGGATGTGGATGTTCCGCCTACCCTTGTTTCCTTCGCAGTGGATACTGCCAGCTATAGGCATATCATCACTCCGGAGTTTAAACAGCCGGGAAGCCGGATTGTTCTGGTTACAATTAAGAAGGATGAATATGATCTTCCGGTTTATGAACAGGTAATGGACATCTATGGAAAATTATTTGAGGATATCAAGGCGCATCGTGTGATTTCCGCGTATGCAGTAGAAGCAAATGGTATCTGCGAAGCAGTGAGCAAGATGGCATTTGGAAATAAGCTGGGAGTTAAGCTTGATGAGACAGTGAAGCCGGAACAGCTCTTTGAGGCAGGTTGGGGAAATCTTGTATGTGAGATTCCTGATGGCAAGGAAGCAGAGCTTTTAATTCCGCATACCGTAATCGGTGCAGTGACAGACAATGGATTGTTTGAATATGCGAATGTGAAAATCTCCGTAGAAGAGGCAATTCACGCATGGACAAAGACTCTGGAGGATGTATTTCCCACCAATGCAGGTGCAAGAGGGGAAGCGGCAGCTGAGAAGATATATGTGACATCAAAGCTCTATGTATGCAAGAACAAGGTTGCAAAACCAACTGTATTCATTCCGGTATTTCCTGGAACCAACTGTGAATACGACAGCACCAGAGCCTTTGAAAAGGCTGGCGCAAACGTGGTTACCCGTGTATTTAAGAATTTAACTGCGGGGGATATCCGGGAATCCATTGAGTGCTATAAGACAGAGATAAGCAAATCCCAGATTGTCATGTTTCCGGGAGGATTCTCAGCTGGTGATGAGCCGGATGGCTCTGCCAAGTTCTTTGCAGCAGTATTCAGAAATGCTGTCATAAAGGAAGAGATAACAAAGCTTATGGAGGAAAGAGACGGTCTGATGTTAGGCATCTGCAATGGTTTCCAGGCACTGATTAAGCTGGGGCTGGTACCGGAAGGTGCAGTAACAAAACAGAGGGAGGATTCCCCCACTCTTGCCATGAATACCATTGGACGCCATATATCCAAAATGGTATATACGAAAGTGGTTTCCAATAAATCACCATGGCTTACCGGAACAGAACTGGGCGGCATTTACTGCAATCCTGCTTCTCATGGTGAGGGACGGTTTGTTGCTAATGAGGAATGGCTGAAAAAACTGATGCAAAACGGACAGGTGGCAACACAGTATGTAGATGCTGCCGGCTGCCCCACCATGGTTGAGGAATGGAATCCAAACGGTTCTTATATGGCAATTGAAGGTATTACAAGTCCTGACGGAAGAATCCTCGGCAAGATGGCACATTCCGAGCGGCGGGGAGACGGCGTTGCCATGAATATTTATGGGGAACAGGATATGAAGGTATTTGAGTCAGGTGTGAATTATTTTAAATAAAAGAAGAAAAGATCAGCCGGGCTGCGGATTTAACTGTCGCAGTTCCGGCTGATTTTTTATAACTTTTTCACTTCATGAAAGCATGCAGAAGGCGGAATGCCTTTCTTCGCCTTAAACAGCTTACTGAAATAAAATATATCAGAAAAACCGCATTGCAGCGCCACTTCTCCCACGCTGTATTCCCCGCTTTTTAAGAGGTTTTCCGCGTAATTTAACCGGATTGAAATAAGGTACTGTTTAAATGTCATACCAGTGGATTTCTGAAAGAGATTGCCATAATAAGCTGGATGGAGATGGAATCTTCTGGCCATTTTTTCCGTTGTTAAATTCTCCCAGTAATGGGCACTCATATAGCGGATGCTGTTTTTAATGCGGGGGTCGTCCTGCGCGTTATTCGTTTTGTTTAAGAGCTGGTCTAAAATCAGATGCAGGATTAAACACAGAAACCCCCTTACTTTCAGCATATAACCAAAATTATGCTGCAGCCATTCACTGTGCATATCATTATAAAGTGCAATGAGCTGAGGGTTAGTGCCGATATGGCTAATAACAGGCAGTGGCAGCGATACATTCTGACCGGTTTTGTTGCGGAGTAGAAAATTGGTAGCGTAGCACTCAATCAGATCATCTGGAATAGTGACTGCTTCCCGGTAGCTATTCTGAGGAATGCAGATTAAATCTCCTTTATTTACAATATAGGTCTGGTCATTAATGGTATATTCAGCTTTACCATGCATGACATAGGTGATATCAATAAAGGCTGTAATACAGGGTTCAATCTTCCATCCGGGAGTAGGTTTCCTGTGAATGTAGTAGTGAAGTTCAGGGATAAGATTGTTAAAATCCAGTTCTTCGGTCATTTGGATCGCTCCTTTTTGGTGTTATTAAATTAATACAAGAAGAAATTCGCGGGAAATTGGGATTTAAAGTGCATATTTCTATTATATGGCAAGAAAATGAACAATTCAAGATCATAAGCAGAAAAAATAATCTTTAATAATTACAAAAATCTTAAATCAATCCATTCTATTACTTTGTGCAATTTGCTATGATACTTCTGTCAGACGAAGCTTTGTTTGTATTGTTTTACAGAGTAAGATCAAATTATAATTGTCGGACTGAGTACGGGAAGGAATAGGAATGTTTGAAAAAAGAGATTTATGCTGGTTGCTCAAGCCGGTAAATAGTAATGAAATAGTGACCTGGTTTATGGAAGATAAGAAAGATTCTACGGTGGCCCGGACCATTGAATATGAGATGCCCCTTTTATTTCATGGAATCTCACGATCGCAAAAGGAGAATGCCTCTGTTGTATTAATTCTTACAGAAGAAGGCAGCCTTGGAGAAGAAGGTTATTCCATAGACAAAAAAGAATCGGGATATGAGATCAAAGGCAGCACGCAAAAAGGTCTCCTCTACGGAATATTCGGTCTGCATCGTCTGTTAATGTGCAAGAAGGGAAACTTCCCTTATATTAGTATACCGGATCAGAATTATCGAATGATCAACCATTGGGATAACTTTGACGGAACAATTGAACGGGGATACGCCGGAAGTTCCATATTTTTCGATCATAATGAGTTTCGGGGCGATATGGATCTGATCCGACAATATGCAAGACTGCTTGCGTCTGTGGGCATTAATGCGGTTTCCATTAATAACGTCAATGTCCACAAGTATGAACGGTTTTTCATAACTGCAGATTCCCTGAAGGAAATTAAAAAAATAGGGGATATTTTCACTGCATATGGCATTAAGATTTTCCTTGCCATTGATTTTGCAGCGCCAATTTCAGTCGGGAAGCTTTCCACTGCAGATCCCTTGTGTCCGGAAGTGGATTCCTGGTGGAAACAGAATGTGGAAGAGATATACAAAATTATTCCGGATTTCGGAGGTTTTGTTGTAAAAGCCGATTCTGAGCATGAGCCCGGGCCATTTACATATGGAAGAAGTCATGGAGATGGGGCGAATATGCTGGCCAAAGCGGTCCTGCCATATGGAGGAATCATTGTCTGGAGATGCTTTGTCTATGACTGTACCCAGGACTGGAGAGACCGGAGTCTTGACCGTGCCAGGGCTGCCTATGATCTGTTTAAGGATTTAGATGGCGGATTTGACGAAAATGTAATATTACAGATCAAAAACGGACCAGTTGATTTTCAGATCCGGGAACCTGTTTCTCCGCTGCTTGGATCTTTAAAGAAAACAAATCAGATTCTTGAGTTTCAGATCACCCAGGAATACACCGGACATCAGATAGATATCTGTTACCTGGTTCCCATGTGGAAGGAAACTATGGATTTTGACACCGGACATGGAGTGTCTGGTCAGGTAAAAAAGGCAATCAGGGATTATTCCCCAATTCATAAGCTTTCGGGACTCAGTGCCGTGGGTAATGTGGGAATGGATCGGAACTGGACAGGAAACAAGATGGCACAGGCCAACTGGTATGGATATGGACGTCTGGCCTGGGATAATAATTTGACGTCTGGGGAAATTGCAGAAGAATGGCTGGATTTAAGCTTTGAACTGACGAAAAATGCAAAGAAAAAAGCATTGTCGATTCTCCTGTCCTCCAGAGATACCTATGAGGATTACACCTGCCCCCTTGCTGTGGGATTTATGTGCAAGCCTGGACTGCATTACGGGTGTGATATTGATGGATATGAATACGACTGCTGGGGTACGTATCACTATGCGGACAGAGACGGGCTTGGAAGAGACCGGACCGCTGCTACCGGAACGGGTTATACAAAGCAGTATTCACCCGCCAGATTTGAAGAGTACGAAGACATTGCTTCCTGTCCGGATGAGCTTTTACTGTTCTTCCACCACGTACCATATACCCATAAGCTGCATTCCGGCAAATCGGTGATTCAGCATATTTATGACACTCATTTCAGTGGAGTGGAAAAGGTGAAAGAATACCAGACTTTGTGGGAGAGCATTAAGGAAGATCTGGATGAGGACAGCTACCAGAATGTAAAGGAGCGCCTTAATCTGCAGCTGAAGCACGCCATCGAATGGCGGGATCAGGTGAATACGTATTTTTATCGTAAATCAGGTATTCCGGATGAAGCAGGAAGAACGATCTACGATTAAATAATTTAAACAAGTGAAGGAGGAGTTTAGAAATGGGTTTAAGGAAAAAAACAGGTATGGTGTGTGCAGCAGCGCTTGCAGTCAGTTTGCTTGCGGCAGGATGCAGCAGCAAGACCGCAGATCCGGTCAAAGGGGATACGGCAGGGAAAGATGCCGGTGGTGTTGCAGAATTAACTTTTTCCTGGTGGGGAAATGATGACCGCCACCAGGCAACACAGAAAGCAATTGATGCTTTTAACTCAGCTCATGAAGGGAAGATTAAAGTAACAGGAGAGCCTTCCGGCTTTGGTAATCTGGAAGAGACGTTTGCTACCCGTTACGCAGGAGGCACAGCAGCTGATGTCATGACAGTTAACTATCCATGGCTTCTTCAGTACAGCCCGGATGGCAATGGCTTTTATGATTTGGATCAGGTAAAGGATATCTTTGATTTCAGCCAGTATGATCCTGAGTTCTTAAAATTCGGCGAGAGAAAAGGAAAGATGCAGGTAATCCCATACGGACAGAATACGCTGGGAGTTTATCTGAATAAGTCGGCATTTGAAAGAGCTGGAATTAAGGAACTTCCTAAAACCTTTGACGAGTATAAGAAAGCAGCAGAGGCCTTTACAAAAGCAGATCCCAACTCTTATTTAATCGTCAGCCCAACCTTCCGCTTTGCAGCGATTTACTATCTGCAGCAAAAAACCGGTAAGGGAGAGTTTGCCGATGATTTAAGTATGAACTATACACAGGAAGATTATAAAGAAGCGCTGGTATGGTATAAGGATCTGGCAGATGCCCATGTATTCTGCTCCAGAAAGGATTATATTGAGAATGTAGGCAATGAGCCTGTAAGTATTGCTCAGAATGCTAAATTTATTAACGGTGGTTATGCAGGTGTCCTGGAATGGACCGGTGGAATTGCTTCCAATGCAAAAACCTTATCCGATAAAGGCGATGAACTTGCAATTGCTCCCCTTCCCGTAATTGATGGCGCAAAATTCCAGGGAACTATGGCAAAGCCTTCTCTGACCTTCGCGATTTCTAAAGATTCCAAAAATCCAAAGGCAGCAGCAGAATTTTTACAGTACATCTTAAATGATCCAGAGGGAACCAAATTAATGGGATCCACCAGAGGAATGGTTGCATCAAAGGCAGCAAAAGCATCTTTAGAAGCAGACGGACAGATTACCGGAGTTGTAAAAGACGCTTATGGCTTTACTGAGAATGCGAAAGTAATAAATAATTCTCCGATTTTTGAAAATGCCATATTCACAAATGCATATGAAAAAAATTACGAGAAATTTGAATTCGGACAGAGTACAGCAGATGAAGCAGCAAAAGCAATTTTTGATGCCATCAGTGAAGAGAATACCAAGCTGGTACAGCAATACAAATAAAAGCAGAAAAAACTGCTGGTTAATTGTCACGCAGAGGAATATGATTCTTCTGCGTGACTGAATCGAAGGAGGGAGCTTTTTGAAACACAGTAAAATCGGATTGTTATATATTCTTCCATGGCTGGCAGGTATGATAGTTTTAACATTATATCCTTTTGTGAATGCCCTTGTTATCAGCTTTACTGATTATAATCTTGTAAGGGAGCCCAATTTTGTAGGATTTGAAAATTACGTAACCCTGTTTAAGGATGCTGATTTTTTATCAACCCTGACAGCTACCGTTAAGTATACAATTTTCACCGTACCATTTCAGTTAGCCTTTGCCTTATTTATTGCCTATATATTAAATTTCAAGCTGAAAGGTATTAATTTTTACCGTACCGCCTATTATATTCCGTCCCTGCTGGGAGGAAACGTGGCAGTAGCCGTACTTTGGCGTTTTTTATTTCAGCAGGAGGGTTTTATCAACCGCTTTATCGGGCTGTTCGGAGCTGCTCCGATCCCCTGGTTTTCATCCGTTAACGGAGCAATGGCTGTTATCGTATTTTTAAAGGTCTGGCAGTTCGGGTCCTCCATGCTGATCTTTTTGGCTGCCTTAAAGGATGTTCCCCAGGAACTGTATGAGGCGGCAAGTGTGGACGGTTCCACCAGGTTCTATTCCTTTTTCCGGATAACCATTCCGCTGATCACACCTACCATTTTCTTTAACCTGGTTATGCAGATGGTAAATGCCTTTCAGGAATTCAACGGTCCCTATCTGGTCACTGGAAGAGGTCCGTTAAATGCAACTTATCTGACTTCTATGTATATCTATGACAATGCTTTTAAGTATTTTAATATGGGATATGCCAGTGCGGCCAGCTGGGTTTTATTTATCATTATTATGGTCGTAACAGCGGTTCTCTTTGCCACACAGAACCGGTGGGTATTTTATTCCGATGAAGGCAACTAAGGAGGGGACATATGAACCGGTTAAGTAAGCTAGAACAACGCAGACGCCGCCGGAACTTAATCAGTGCAGTGATACGCTACGGGATTTTAACCGCAGTGGCTTTGATCATGATTTATCCGATTCTCTGGCTGGTAGGCGCAACTTTTAAAACTAATAATGAAATTTTTACAACTGTTAATTTTATTCCCAATAGAATCGATTTTACACCATACATAGAAGGCTGGAAGACAAGAACCCAGTTCACATTTACAACCTTCTTTCTGAATACCTTTAAATACGTAATTCCAAAGATCCTGTTTTGCCTGGTATCCAGTACTCTGGTTGCTTATGGTTTTGCCAGATTCCAGTTTCCATTAAAGAAGTTTTTCTTTTCTATACTGATGGCAACCATGTTTCTTCCGGCAGTCGTAACCAGAATCCCGCTTTATATTCTCTGGAAAAATCTGGGACTGTTAGATACTTATGTTCCGCTAATTGCACCTACGGTGTTTGCAAACGAGCCATTTTTTGTTTTTATGCTCATTCAGTTTCTTCGTTCCATTCCCACCTACCTTGATGAGGCGGCAACTGTGGATGGCTGTAATTCCTTTGAGATTCTGATCCGCATTCTTCTGCCTGCTTTAAAGCCGGCAATTGTCAGCTGCACCATTTTTCAGTTTATCTGGAGCTTTAACGACTTTCTTGGACCACTTATTTACGTTACCACCTTATCCAAGTATCCGGTTGCACTGGCACTTAAGATGTCTATTGATCAAAGCAGCGGTATTGTTGAATGGAACCAGATCCTTGCCATGTCATTTCTTGCCCTGCTTCCTGCTCTGATCCTGTTTTTTGCAGCTCAGAAATACTTTGTGGAGGGAGTTACATCCACAGGTGCGAAGGGGTAGGTGGATATGCAAAACAAGGTAAAAAGGCTTGTACTTCCTAAACTGATCAGCTCTGGCTGTGTCCTGCAGACGGGAGAGAAAACAAGAGTCTGGGGATCTGCTGCTGCTCAGGAAACGGTAACTCTACGGCTTTTAGACCAGGAGATTACCTGCAGGGCAGATGCTTTGGGAAACTGGGAAGCTTATTTTTCCAGGCTTTTACCGGGCGGACCCTTTCAGATGGAGATATCCAGTGAATCCGGTGAGGTGATTTGGCTGTCAGATGTTTATCTGGGGGAAGTGTTCCTATGCAGTGGGCAGTCCAATATGGAACTGCCCATGAACCGTGTTAAGGACAGATATCCTACTGAATTTGAAAAGCAAAAAGATCCGCAGCTCAGGCTGTATAAAGTAAAGGAAAACTATGAATTTCAGACTCCGCTGAAGGATCACAGGGAGGGCTGCTGGAAGGAATGTGCACCTGAGACAATCGGAGAATTTTCAGCTGTTTCTTATTTCTTTGGAACTTTTATGCGCAAGAACCGGAACGTTCCCATTGGTCTTATTAATGTAAGCCTTGGGGGATCCTGCGTGGAAGCCTGGATGGGCGAAGAAGAGATCGGCATGTATCCCGACATGAAGGAAGAACTGGAACAATGCCGTGATGAAATGCGTTTCAGTAAAAAAATTGAAGAGCAGAATAAGGCACATGAGGACTGGTATAACAGAATCAGAGACATAGAAAAAGGCATGGATTGGAACAATGGTCAGTGGAAAGAAGTAACACTTCCTGCCTTTTTAGAGGATTTTGGTCTCTCTGATTTTAACGGTGTGATCTGGTTTAAGAAACGGATCGTAATTCCTGACCGGCTGAAAGGTAAAAAAGCAAGACTCTGGCTGGGAACCATGGTGGACAGCGACAGAACCTATGTAAACGGTGTTCTGGTCGGAGAAACCGGATATCAGTATCCTCCGCGGAAATATAGCATACCAGAAGGCGTGTTACAGGCAGGGGAGAATGAGATCTGTATCCGTCTGGTCTGTGAGCATGGAACAGGCAGAGTTACTCCTGGAAAGGTGTATGCTTTATTTGTGGAAGATGAAGTAATTACCTTAGACGGAACGTGGGAATACCAGAGCAGTGTGAGGTGCGAACCTGCTCCCCTGGTGGACTTAATGTCCCAAAAGCCCACAGGACTTTATAATGGAATGCTGGCTCCCTGTTTTCGTTATCAGATCAGAGGGGTTTTATGGTACCAGGGGGAAAGTAACGATGCAAGGCCGGATTCCTATGAGGAACGGCTGCAGCAGATGATACTGCTTTGGCGAAAGAAGTGGGAGACAGAACATCTGCCGTTTGTAATCGCGCAGCTTCCCAACTTTTCCATTGATTTGGATAACAGGAATGATGCATGGCCAAAGATCCGGGAAGCGCAGAGAAAAGCCGGCGGATTAGAAAATGTTGCAGTTACGGTAAATCTGGATGCAGGAGAAGACAATGATCTCCATCCTCTTAATAAACAGGAAGTTGCGTACCGCATGTCCCTGGCTGTAAGAAGCATGATATTTGGAGAGCCTGTGGTTTATTGCGGTCCCCGGCTGTCTGACTTTGAAGTGTCAGGGGAGTGGGTAAAGCTGGTATTTGATACAGCAGATAAAAAAGGCCTGGTTGTTCATGATGGAACTGGGCTGGAAGAGTTTGAGGCCGCAGGTGCGGACGGACTCTTTTATCCCGTAACCGGAGAGATTAAGGATCATGTGGTTATGATACACAGCAGCCAGGTAAAGCAGCCGGTTATTATCCGGTACGGCTGGTCCAATGCTCCAAAGAAGGGCCTTTTGTACAATGAAGCAGGACTGCCTGCCTCTCCATTTAAAATATCAATACATTCATAAAAAAAGTCCCGATCAGGCTATTAACTGCCGATCGGGACTTTTTTCAGGATTTATGTGGAAACAGGAAGATAAAGCTCCAGATAATGTATGGTTTTCACTGGATCTTCTTCTGTTTCGTCTTCCTTTTTTGGTTTAGGAGCGTATCCTGTGACTGGACCGCAGTAAGCGGTGCCGGTCAAAGAATAGCCCTGTTTCTTTCCCCAGTTAACAGCCGCCAGTATCTTCTCTTCATCCGGAATCAGGGAATCGGAATCAATGACAGTGTAAACACAGGTTTCCCATTTAAGAATCGGGAACTTTTTAAGATCAGAATTCATCCGCATAGCAGAAGCTGTTTCTTCTGAAAGAAGAAAAAAGTCTTTCTTGCGTTTCACATGCTTCTCTTTTATCTCATACTCCTGAAATGGAGCGCATAAGTCAGGGATTCCCAGGTCGTTGACCTCTTCATTGTCCTCGATTTTGTAATGGGAGAGCATCTTACCGATCTGGTATCGGTTGAGACCTTGCTTCACATTGTCATAATTGGTCTTCAATTGATTTAGATGCATCAGTGACTGCCGGTGAAGTTCCAGCTGTTCTTTTTCTTCTGTAATCTTTTCCTGAATCATGGAGCGGCTTGAATGAAGGGAACTTTTATAAAGAAACCGCTCAATGTCTTCCAGACTGAAATTAAGTCTGCGGTAATACATAATGTCTAACAGCCTGCTGATGTCTTCGTAGGTATAACTTCGGTAACCATTATCCTCTTTGTCTGGCTGTATGATACCTTTCTTTTCATAGAACCGGAGTGTATCGCGGCTCAAACCTAACCGAAGGGAGACTTCTCCAATACTGTATTTTTTCATGTTAACTCCTTGCGTTTAGTTTGTTGCTGCCACTTTTATTCTAACATATATAACCAGTTTCTTTCCCTTACGGTTTTCTTTCTATGCTTACGAAATATTAACAGAATTTATACAATCCCTATGGAGTAGATCTCAAGCCAGTAATTTATCTGAAGAAGATAGGCAAGCATCTGTGGGCCTGCCATCAGCTGCCCGTACCAGGGTTTACCGTAATCCGAAGGCCGGGAAAGGAAATGTTCCAGCTTGTTTTTATCCAGAAATTCCATCACCGGTGCTTTGTGGTCAGACATCATTTCCCTGACTCTGGTAATCAGAAGCGCTTCATAATTGGTATCGTAGGTTTTGGGATATGGGGATTTTTTTCGGAAAAGAATCTCATCTGGAAGAAGACCTTTTCCTGCCTGCCGGAGAAGACTCTTTACGACTCCGTCTCTTGTTTTCATATCCCAGGGAACATTCCACACATACTCAATAATCCGATGATCGGCAAAGGGAACTCTGGCTTCCAGTCCTGAATACATGCTGTCACGGTCCATGCGGTTTAAAAGAGTCTGCATAAACCATCGCAGGTTCAGATAGGAAATCTCCCGCCGTCTGGCCTCTGTCGGACTGTCTTCCAATAATACAGGTGTCTCTGCAACTGATTTTTCATAGGTCTCTTTTACGTACTGATCCATGTTCAGATATTGTAAAAAATCATCCTTAAGCAATGCTTTGCGGGGCTGTAAATCCATAGTCCAGGGGAACGAATGGGCTTTGAAACAGTCCTCTTTGTGAAACCAGGGATAGCCGCCGAAGATCTCATCTGCACATTCGCCGGTTAAGGTTACTTTATTATAAGGCTTCACCATGGAACAGAAATGCAGCATGGAGGAATCGATATCTCCCATGGCCGGAAGATCATGAGCCATGACCGAGTCATAGAGGCGGTCAGCCTGAGTCAGATTATCACACTCCAGATAGTGGTGGTCGGAGTCCAGATATTCGACCATACGATCTACGAAAGGACGGTCCTGCGACGGCTGGAATGCACTGGCTTTGAAATACTTATCATTGTTTACAAAATCAAAGGAAAACGTATTCAGCCGCCTGCCCTGTTTTTTTAACTCTGCAGCACAGACTGCAGAGACAATGCTGGAATCCACACCTCCGGACAGGAAGGTACAGATGGGCACATCGGAAACCATTTGCCGCCGGATGGAGTCGGTAACTAAGAATGCCGTTTTTTCAACTGTTTCCTCATAGCTGTCCTCATGGGGATGGCTTTCAAGCTTCCAGTATGATTTTAGCTGAAAACCATCTCCTGAGCAAAGAAGCATGTGTCCGGGAAGCAGTTCCTTCACGTCTTTAAATACTCCGCAGCCGGGAGTGCGGGCAGGACCGATAGAAAACACTTCATTCAGCCCTTCTTTATTCAGGAGAGGCCGGAATCCAGGATAAGCAAAAATCCCCTTCAGCTCAGAGGCGAAAAGAATTTCCTCATCCCGGATGGTATAAAACAAAGGTTTTACACCGGAACGGTCCCTGCACAGGCAGAGGCATTTTCTGTATGGGTCCAGTATGGCATAGGCAAAGATACCGTTTAGCTGTCTGACAAAATCGGGTCCATACTCCATATAACCGGTAAGGATGACTTCCGTATCACAGGTAGTGGAAAAAGAACGGCCTTTCCTGATGAGGTCATCGCGAAGTTCTTTGGTATTGTAGATTTCGCCATTGTATACAATCCCGAACGTTTTCCCAGACTCTGTTTTTTTCATGGGCTGGCATCCATTTGTTAAGTCAATGATGGATAAGCGGGCGTGAGACAACCCTCCATGCCTAAACAGCCAGGTTCCGGAAGCATCTGGTCCACGATGCCTTTGAATGGCAGCCATATCCTCCAGTATGTGGCTGTAATAGGGTTCATCTTTTAAGTAATCCCGGTTTGGGTTATAGAATCCGGAAATTCCACACATATTGATTCCTCCTTTGGGTGAATCGGTTATAAGAGAAAACAGGCGACAAAGAACGTCGCGGCAAATCCCAGGAAAACGGGCAGAATATTTTTCCTGGCAAGGTCCAGAGGATTGACGCTGCATATGGCTGCAACAGGTATCAGCCCCCAGGGAACAATGGTTCCTCCGCCCACATAGATAGCGGTAATCTGCCCAAGAGATGCCAGAACGGGTACGGAAGCTTTCACAGCTACGCCTAATGTCCCGGCCAGCGCTCCTGTAAGCGGAAGTCCGGAAAAACCGGATCCGTCAAGACCAGTCAGGCTGCCGGCAGCCATCTGAAGGATCGCAGCCATATATTTGTTTAACGGTGTATTTTGAGCCAGCCAGATTGCCCAGTCATTTAAAATCCCTCTTTGAAACTGTTCTCCTAAAATAGAAGAAATCCCGTTTCCTCCTAAAAAGAAAAATGCCCCGATGATGATAACGGGAGCAAAGATCCGTATTGCAAAAAGAAAACCATCCGTTACATAGATAGTGACCTTTTCCAGAGCATGAATGCCAAAGCCAGAGTATGCTCCAATGCACATAATCAAAACTGCAGTTCCCGAAACAAGACTTGTAGCATCGCTGCCCTTTAATTCGAAAACAAGCATCAATATGATATCGGCAGCAAAAAACAGGGGAGTCAGAAGTGCCATAAAGATAGCTGAAAATTCTGATTTATGAGGTTCTTCTATATTTTGTATCCGGACCTGGCTGCAGCAGGCTTTCATCTGTTTCCTGTTTAACAGATATGCAGAAACTGTGGTGACAATGCCCATTACGAGAAAAAGAGGGCGTCCTTTTGTTAATATATCCGAGGGGGATATGGCTGCAGCTCCTGCGGAAATGGAGGGAGCACCCTGGATAACCAGATCATAGCTTAAGGCAAAGCCGTGTCCGAAAAGATTCATTGCAATAGCGGCGGCCAGCGGGTCCAGCCCGGCTTTTAATGCAAATGGAAGCACAATGGCACCAATTAAAGCTACAGAGGGGGAGGGCCAGAGAAAAAGGGAGAAGACCAGCATGGTAAGGCCCAGAATCCACCACGCTGCAGTGGGCGATTTCATAACCTTAGCCATAGGAATCATCATAATGTAATCGCTGCCTAAATCCTTTAAGCATTTGGACAGAGCAGTAATTAACGCAATGGTTGCAATAATCTCCATAAATTCTTTTGCTGCAAACACAATCGCTTTAAATATTGTCATAATGCCGCCGGTCACAGATCCAAGTCCCACAAAGCCAATCAGGAACAGAAAGGCAATGCAGACGAACGGAGTATCCCGCCGTAATATCATAACCGTTAAAATTGTAAGAACGCCTATGAGATAGAGATAATGCATGGGCGTAAGAACCAGATTGGTATCAATCATAGGAATCACTCCTGGGAAATAATATAATCTATTGTATGAGGGAAGGGAATGGGCAGTGTGATTTTTTAATAGGAACTTGAATTTTTTCGTCCAGCATTTTATACTGAATTCTATAAAGGAGAAATCTTATGCAGATCATTTCGGTTCATATTAAAAATTTTAAGTCAATTGAGGACATGGAGATCACGGACATTGAAAATGCTCTGATACTGGTAGGGAAGAACAATACAGGCAAAACTGGAATCCTGGATGCCATACGGGCTGCTGCCAGTGCCTATGATGTGACAAAAGAAGATTTTAATGAGAAGAAACAGAAAATTGAGATTATTATGACTCTGGCTATGACGCAGGAGGATTTAGAACTGTTTCACCGTGAGGGAATTGTCAGCCAGTATAAACGGTTCGAAACCTGGCTTCACGATTTTAAGGCAAAGCTGCCGTCTTACCAGGAAGGGAAACTAACATTTACCTATCAGGCAAGCTGGAACGGCGAGATCCGGTTCTTTGACGGTCATCATAAAAACAACCGGTATATTAAAGAGGTAATGCCAAGACTGTACTATATTGATTCCCAAAGAGAACTAAATCAGTTTCAAAATGATCTGCTGCTTTTCCAGGAGGATGACCAGCTTTCACGGTTAAGAGACCATGTCTGTATGTTTGACAGCGCCAGAGAGTGCAGCCAGTGTTTCCAGTGCATCGGATTGATCAATCAGAAAAAACCAGAGGAACTTGCGGTCTATGAGACTGCCAAGCTTCTGGAATATAAGATGTATAAACTCAATCTTAATGATTTTGCTGCCAGAGTCAATGAAAACTACAGAAAAAACGGGGGGTATGAAGAGATCCGCTTTTCCCTGGTCTGTGATCCGAACCAGATGTTCCAGGTGACGGCAGAGACTTATCACGAAGAAAGGGGGAAAATAAGCCCTATCAGCAATTTAAGCAATGGTATGAAAAGTTTATACATGTTGTCCCTTCTGGAAGCATATACAGAGGATGGGAAGAAAATTCCCAATATCATCATCGTGGAGGATCCGGAGATTTTTCTTCATCCTCAGCTTCAGAAGACTTCCAGTGAAATTCTCTACCGCCTGTCAAAAAAGAATCAGGTGATTTTTACCACCCATTCGCCGAACATGCTGTCTAACTTTACCAGGCGCCAGATCCGTCAGGTGGTTCTTGACCGGGGGTATTCGGTGGTCAAGGAAAAAACGGATATTGATGTAATTCTTGACGATCTGGGATACGGAGCCATTGATCTTTTGGGAGTCAGCTTTGTATTTATTGTGGAAGGAAAGCAGGACAAGAGCAGACTGCCCCTGCTGCTTGAGAAGTATTATTCAGAAATTTATGACAAGGGAGGTAACTTATCAAGAATTTCCATAATCACCACCAACAGCTGTACCAATATCAAGACCTATGCCAATTTAAAGTATATGAATCAGGTCTATCTGCGGGATCAGTTTTTGATGATCAGGGATGGAGACGGGAGAGATCCGGAGGAACTGGCGGGAGAGCTGTGCCGGTATTATGAGGAAAGAGGAAAGGAGGAAATTGACAGACTTCCCAAAGTGACCAGAAGAAATGTTCTTATTTTAAAATATTATTCGTTTGAAAACTATTTCTTTAATCCGAAGATCATGGAACAGCTGGGAATTGTGGAAAGTGAGGAATCCTTTTATCAGAAACTGTTCGAAAAATGGAACGAGTATCTTCACCGGTTAAAGAGCGGAAAACAGTTTTTAGAGGCAGTTGGTAAGAACATGGAAAGCCCGGAAGAACTAAAGGAGCATATGGAGGAATTTAAAATATATATGCGGGGGCATAATCTGTTTGATATCTTTTATGGACCATATAGAAAACAGGAAGCAGAGATTTTAAGAAAGTATATTGATCTGGCCCCCAGAGAGGAGTTTAAAGACATTCTGGATGCCATTGACCGCTTTGTATATTTTGAAAACAGAAAAATGGAAAAATGAAAAAAGGCAAGAAAGTGCTATTACTTGGACAAATAAAAGCACGCTTTTTTACGGCATTTATATTATAATCAGAGTATGAGATTTTACCAGGAGGTACGAGGATGAATTATCTGATAGGGATCGATGTGGGAACATCGGCGACGAAGACCGTTCTGTTTGATGAAAAAGGACAGGTAGTGGTTTCTGCTTCCAAAGAGTATCCTCTTTACCAGCCAAGTAACGGCTGGGCGGAGCAAAAACCTGAGGATTGGCGGGATGCGGTTCTGGAGACGATTTCCCAGGTAGTAAAAAAATCCGCAGTTTCAAAGGAAGAGATAAAAGGAATTGGTTTATCGGGCCAGATGCACGGACTGGTTATGCTTAATGAGAAGAACGAGGTAATTCGTCCTTCCATTATCTGGTGTGATCAGAGAACTGGTGCAGAGGTAGAGGATATGCTTTCCATCATGCCCAGAGAGCGTTGGATAGAGATCACGGCAAATCCGCCGTTAACCGGTTGGACAGCAGCAAAGATTCTGTGGGTAAAGAAGAATGAGCCGGAGAATTACAGCCGGTGCAGACATATTCTTCTGCCGAAAGATTACATACGGTTTGTTCTTACAGGGACCTATGCAACAGAGGTCTCCGATGCCAGCGGAATGCAGCTTCTTGATGTGCCCGGAAGATGCTGGTCACAAGAAGTACTTGAAAAGCTGGATATTGACCCGGCGCTTTTAGGGAAGGTTTATGAATCCTGTGAAGTGACCGGTACGGTTCTTCCTGAGATTGCTGAAAGGACAGGGCTGTCTGACGGGACAAAGGTAGTCGGCGGTGCCGGAGATAACGCAGCTGCGGCTGTGGGAACCGGTGTTGTAAAGGATGGAACAGCATTTACAACAATCGGAACCTCAGGAGTTGTATTTGCCCACAGCAGTCAGGTGACCATTGATCCTAAGGGAAGAGTTCATACCTGCTGTGCTGCAGTACCCGGTACATGGCACGTTATGGGTGTTACCCAGGGAGCAGGTCTTTCTTTAAAGTGGTTTAAGGATCAGTTCTGCCAAGATTATGTGAAAGAAGCAGAGAGGGAAAAAATTGATGTTTATGACATCATTAATAAAGAAGTGGCAAAGGTGGAAGCTGGAAGCGGACGGCTGTTATATCTTCCTTATCTGATGGGAGAGAGGACGCCCCATCTTGATCCGGACTGCAGAGGTGTATTTTTCGGACTTTCTGCCATACACACCCGGGCCCACATGCTGCGTGCCGTTATGGAAGGTGTTTCCTATTCCTTAAATGACTGCAATGACATTTTAAAAGAAATGGGAATTCATGTAGATCAGATGATGGCATGCGGAGGCGGAGGAAAAAGCCCGGTATGGCGTCAGATGCTTTCAGATATGTACCAGTGCAGCGTAAAAACAGTTGCTCAGACGGAAGGACCTGCGTTAGGTGTGGCAATTCTTGCCGGAGTAGGATGTGGATTATATGAGAGTGTGGAGTCAGCCTGTGAAGCACTGATTTCAGAAGACAAGTCCACAGAACCTGATACAGAAAAAGCACAGATATATATAAACTATCACCAGCTCTACAAAAAGCTTTATGAGGACTTAAAAGGAAGTTATAAGATACTGGCAGGTTTATAAATCACTTACTAACAGAAAGCAGGAGGATTAGAATATGCGTTTTTTTATTGACACGGCAAATGTAGAAGAAATCAGAATGGCAGATGAGATGGGAATTATATGCGGAGTAACCACAAATCCGTCTCTTATCGCAAAGGAAGGGCGTATTTTTAAAGAAGTAATTGCAGAAATTGCTTCTATTGTAGATGGCCCCATAAGCGGAGAAGTAAAAGCGACAACCACTGATGCAAAGAAAATGATCGAAGAGGGCAGGGAAATTGCGGCAATCCACCCTAATATGGTAGTGAAAATCCCCATGACTCCAGAGGGATTAAAGGCTGTAAAGGTTCTGCATGCAGAAGGGATCAAAACCAATGTGACTCTTGTGTTTTCTGCTGCTCAGGCACTTTTGGCTGCAAGAGCAGGTGCAGCCTACGTTTCGCCATTTCTCGGACGTCTGGATGATATCTCTATGCCGGGTATTGATTTAGTCAATGATATTATGGAGATTTTTCAGGTTCATGGAATTGAAACAGAGATCATAGCAGCCAGTGTGCGCAACCCTATTCATGTAATTGACTGTGCAAAGGCTGGCGCAGATATTGCAACCGTTCCTTATAAGGTGCTTCTGCAGATGACCGCTCATCCTTTAACTGATCAGGGGATTGAGAAGTTTAAAAAGGATTATTTGGCAGTATTCGGAGAATAGAGAAAAAGAGAGGGATTATTATGGGGTTAGAGATAAAAGCGGTAACAGATCCTGCTTTTGGTGCTTATGGAAAGGTCGTAACGGGTTATGAAATTAGTGATCTTTTAAATAAGATGGAGGAAACTCCACTCCCGGACGATGTGACATATGTTGCTTCCGTACAGGAACTGGAAGCACTTCCTGTATGCAGGGAGATGGAGACCAATCTATACGGACAGATGCCGATACAGGTGGGTTATTGCAACGGACACAATAAAAAATTAAACGCAGCAGAGTATCACAGGAATTCCGAAATTAATATTGCTGCCACTGATCTGGTGCTGATCCTTGGCAGACAGCAGGATATTACACCGGATTATAGTTATGATTCAGGTAATATGGAGGCATTTCTTATTCCCAAAGGCACAGTAGTGGAGGTTTATGCCACAACACTCCATTATGCACCCTGCCATACAGAAGAAAGCGGTTTCCGCTGTGTGGTCATTCTCCCCCAGGGGACGAATACCGATTTAACGCCTCTTGAGAAAGCTGTGAACAAGGAAGATAAGCTGTTGTTTGCTAAAAACAAATGGCTGATCGGTCATAAAGAAGGCGGTCTTTCAAAAGAAGCTTATATCGGTATTACAGGAGAGAATCTTTCCATTTAAAGAACAAATAGTATGATGAGGCAGACATAAAAGCCTTAGGATAACAGGAGGAGTCATAATATGTATAATATCCCGGAATTAAAAGTAGGTATCGTTGCGGTAAGCAGAGACTGTTTCCCGGAAACATTGTCAGTAAACAGAAGAAAAGCCCTGATCAAAGCTTATGAAACAAAGTATAATGGTGCTAATATCTATGAGTGTCCTGTGTGTATCGTGGAAAGTGAGATACATATGGTGCAGGCATTAGAGGATGTTAAGAATGCAGGCTGTAATGCCCTTGTTGTTTATCTTGGAAACTTCGGCCCGGAGATTTCCGAAACCCTTCTTGCAAAGCATTTCGACGGACCGGTTATGTTTATCGCTGCTGCAGAGGAAAGCGGAGACAGCTTAACCCAGGGCAGAGGCGATGCCTACTGCGGAATGCTAAATGCCAGCTATAACTTAAAGCTGAGAAACATTAAGGCATACATTCCGGAATACCCGGTTGGAACAGCCGAAGAATGTGCAGATATGATTGAGGAGTTTCTTCCGATCGCAAGATCTTTAGTCGGTCTTTCCAGCTTAAAGATCATCAGCTTCGGACCACGTCCATTAAACTTTTTAGCTTGCAATGCGCCAATTAAGCAGCTTTATAATTTAGGTGTTGAGATTGAAGAAAACTCAGAACTTGATTTATTTGAGGCATTTAATAAACATGAAGGAGATCCCAGAATTCCTGATGTCGTAAAAGATATGGAAGCTGAATTGGGCGAAGGAAATAATAAACCCAATATTCTTCCGAAACTTGCTCAGTATGAGCTGACTTTACTGGACTGGGTTGAGCAGCACAGAGGATATCGCAAATATGTTGCAATTGCCGGAAAATGCTGGCCTGCATTCCAGACTCAGTTTGGATTTGTACCCTGCTACGTAAACAGCCGTTTAACCGGAATGGGCATTCCGGTATCCTGTGAAGTTGATATTTATGGAGCACTCAGTGAGTTTATTGGTACCTGCGTGAGCTTAGATGCTGTAACGCTTCTTGATATCAACAATACGGTTCCGGATGATATGTACGAAGGTGATATCAAAGGAAAACACGATTATACACATCAGGATACATTTATGGGATTCCACTGCGGAAATACCTGCTCCAGAAAGCTTTCCTCATGCTCTATGAAGTATCAGATGATTATGGCGAGAACTCTTCCGGAAGAGGTAACACAGGGAACGTTAGAAGGAGATATTCTTCCAGGAGATATCACATTCTTCCGTTTACAGAGCACTGCAGACAACATTCTTCGTGCCTATGTAGCGCAGGGAGAAGTGCTTCCTGTAGCAACCCGTTCCTTTGGATCCATTGGAATCTTCGCAATACCGGAAATGGGAAGATTTTACCGCCATGTTCTGATTGAGAAGAATTTCCCACATCATGGAGCGGTTGCTTTCGGACATTACGGAAAAGCTTTATTTGAAATCTTTAAATATCTTGGTGTGGAAGAGATTGGATTTAACCAGCCAAAGGGTATGCTTTATAAGACAGAAAATCCATTTTGTATCTAATATGTCATAAAATAGTTCAGGAGGAAAGCCATCCATTATGGATAGGACTTTCCTCCTTTTTTGATTTTTAAAAAACCAGTTATCATTTACTTTAACTTATATCTTTGTAAAAGTAGATGATGTAGTTTTCAAAAAACATTTTGCTGTAAGGTGTTTAAATATCATGTCAGGCGGCAGCACCCATCTTCACAAAGAGGTGCCTGCCGTCTTTTGATTTATAACTTTCCTCTACGATACAATGGGAACTGGCAAATTGTATCGAAACACTTTTTGCTAACATACATTACTTATAGGCGTATTTCTTATAAGCGCCTTATTGATACGATTGGAGGATTATTTATGCCTAACAATGCTCTTCAAATAGAACTAAATTCAGCGACAAGTGTAGCATCAGGTGCAAATGTACTTTTTGATACAATTGTTTATTTATCAGGAAATATCACTTATAACCCAGTTACGGGAGTAATTACTTTTCTGGAAGCCGGAAGATATGTAATTGACTGGTGGCTGGCGACTCAGGCATCTCAGTCAACAAATGGGACATCCTTCGCCCTTTCCTCATCCCAGGGAGATTTACTGGAAGGAAATTCACCAATAAAAACAGGCGAAGTATTTGGTGTCAGCATCATAGAGGTGGCTGCGGCACCTGTCACGGTGTCTCTTGTAAATATCAGCACTGCTACCGTATTCTTTTCTCAGATAGTTCCGTTAATAGGAACCCTGGTAGTGGTACAGGATGATTTATCCGGGGCTGGTCCGACAGGAGATACAGGTCCAACAGGTCCAACAGGAGCAACGGGACCGACAGGTCCAACAGGTCCAACGGGAGCAACTGGTCCAACCGGAGATACAGGTCCAACGGGTCTGACCGGGGATACCGGTCCAACTGGAGATACAGGAGCAACGGGACCGACTGGGGATACAGGCCCAACGGGTCCAACCGGAGCAACAGGTCCAACGGGTCCAACCGGAGATACGGGTCCAACGGGACCGACCGGGGATACCGGGCCAACAGGTCCGACAGGAGATACGGGTCCAATCGGTCCGACGGGAGATACAGGCCCAACAGGTCCGAC
>NZ_JAWONS010000029.1:0-493 GCF_033342255.1 Clostridium boliviensis | reverse complement strand
AGGCCGTCCCCCAAACGGGACGGCCCTTGTTTTTGGCCGCCTACGGAACGGTCAGCGTCACGGTGTCCTCGATGATCTGGCCCTGGTGCATGAGGGGCCGATGATCGTTGCTGTTGAGTTCCACCCTCAGGGTGTGGGTCCCCGGAGGGAGCGAATCCAGGTGGAACCAGGAGGCGTACAGGCGGGCGATTTTCCGGCCGTTCACGTACAAATGGGCGTGTCCCTCCCCTGGGCGGTGCCCCTGATTCACCCGCTCCGGAGCAAATCGGAAGCGGGAGGTGGCCACATGGATGTTCCAGCCCCCCGCCTCATCGGGCGTCACGATCAATTCGACGGCAGGTACCGGCGATCCTTCAGCGACTTCCACCGGAGCGTGATGGTGGTGACCGGCGGCACCGGCAGCGGGCGGGGCGGCGTGGTGTTCATGGGAATGGGCATGGGTCGGGTCGAGGAGGTGGCTTCCCCAGCCCATCAGCCCATACAACAGGACACC
>NZ_JAWONS010000028.1:0-477 GCF_033342255.1 Clostridium boliviensis | reverse complement strand
CCACGCTGATGTTTCCGATCAGCTCCATCAGGGGAAAATAGGTGCTCCAGATGTAGGCCGTCTCCAGGTTGGTCTCCATGTACTGCCGATTCCGCTCCCCAAACCGGGAGATTTCCAGCTCCTCCCGGGCCAGGGCTTTCACCGTGTGCATGCCGCTGATGTTTTCCTGCACCTTGGTGGTGAGCCGCGCAAAAGACCTTCGAACCCCCAGAAAGGCGGGATGCACCCTCCGGTCGAACCGGTAAACGGTGACGGAAAGAAAGGGCATCGCCAACAGCGTGACCACCGCGAGCAGCGGATGGAGGTAAACCATCGCCCCCAGCCCGAATCCCAGCAGCAGGAGAAAATTGAGGCACTGGGCGCAGCCGAAGGAAAGGAAAAAGCGAAACACCTCCACATCGGCCGTCAACCGGGACATGAGATCGCCGGTCTTGGCGTTGTCGTAAAACCGGAAGGGAAGGGACTCCAGCTTCCGGT
>NZ_JAWONS010000027.1:0-260 GCF_033342255.1 Clostridium boliviensis | reverse complement strand
ATGTTCCGGGTGCATGTGTAATGGTACCGACGATAATGCCATTTGTACTAAACAGTATATCTGCCTCTAAAGCAACCACTTGAGCATCCAGGTTGTAGATATAAGCATATTCTGATAATCCAGCGGTACCGGCCGGTCCAGTCGGTCCGGTGTCGCCAGTTAAACCGGTAGGCCCAGTAGGCCCGGTGTCGCCAGTTAGACCGGTAGGCCCAGTCGGCCCGGTGTCACCAGTTAAACCGGTAGGCCCAGTCGGCCCGGTG